>NZ_PCZU01000297.1:0-22079 GCF_002887785.1 Rhodococcus sp. ENV425 | reverse complement strand
CACCGGCCGCGCCCGCCAGGGTTCGACCCGCGCGCCGCAGTTCGCCGGCGGTGGCACCGTGCACGGCCCGCAGCCGCGCGACTACAGCCAGCGCACCCCCAAGAAGATGAAGGCCGCCGCCCTCCGCGGTGCCCTCTCCGACCGGGCCCGCAACGAGCGCATCCACGTGATCACCGAGCTCGTGGCCGGACAGACGCCGTCGACCAAGGGCGCGCGCACCTTCCTCGCGGAGCTGACCGATCGCAGGAACCTGCTCCTCGTCGTCGGCCGTGAGGATCTCGCGGCGTGGAAGAGCGTGCAGAACCTGCAGAACGTGCACGCGATCGCTCCGGACCAGCTGAACACCTACGACGTGCTCTACAGCGACGACGTCGTGTTCAGCGTCGAGGCGCTCGACACGTTCATCCACGGGCCGGCCGAGTCCGCCCAGGCAGAGAAGGAGGAGAGCAAGTGAGCACGATCGCGGATCCGCGCGACATCCTGCTGGCTCCGGTCATCTCCGAGAAGTCCTACGGGCTGATGGAGGACGGCACCTACACCTTCCTGGTGCACCCGGACTCGAACAAGACGCAGATCAAGATTGCCGTCGAGAAGGTCTTCGGCGTCAAGGTGACCAGCGTCAACACCGCCAACCGTCAGGGCAAGCGCAAGCGGACCCGGTTCGGTTACGGCAAGCGCAAGGACACCAAGCGCGCGCTCGTGACCCTGTCGGCCGACAGCAAGCCCATCGAGATCTTCGGAGGGCCGGTCGCGTAGGCGGCCGGGTCTCGAGAGATAGAGGACGAGAAGACTCATGGCAATTCGTAAGTACAAGCCGACAACCCCGGGTCGGCGCGGCGCGAGTGTCTCGGATTTCGCCGAGATCACCCGCTCGACGCCCGAGAAGTCGCTGGTTCGCCCGCTGCACGGCCGCGGTGGTCGCAACGCGCACGGCCGCATCACCACCCGTCACAAGGGTGGCGGACACAAGCGTGCCTACCGCCTGATCGACTTCCGCCGCAACGACAAGGACGGCATCCCGGCCAAGGTCGCTCACATCGAGTACGACCCCAACCGCACCGCCCGCATCGCGCTGCTGCACTACGTGGACGGCGAGAAGCGCTACATCATCGCCCCCAAGGGCCTGGTGCAGGGCGCCCCGGTCGAGTCCGGCCCGCAGGCCGACATCAAGCCCGGCAACAACCTGCCGCTGCGCAACATCCCGACCGGTACCACCATCCACGCGGTGGAACTGCGTCCGGGCGGCGGCGCCAAGATGGCCCGCTCCGCCGGCGCCAGCATCCAGCTGCTCGGTAAGGAAGGCACCTACGCCACCCTGCGTATGCCCTCCGGTGAGATCCGTCGCGTCGACGTGCGCTGCCGCGCCACCGTCGGCGAGGTCGGCAACGCCGAGCAGTCGAACATCAACTGGGGCAAGGCCGGCCGCATGCGCTGGAAGGGCAAGCGCCCGACCGTCCGTGGTGTGGTCATGAACCCGGTCGACCACCCGCACGGCGGTGGTGAGGGCAAGACCTCGGGTGGTCGCCACCCGGTCAGCCCGTGGGGCAAGCCCGAGGGCCGCACCCGCAAGAACAAGGCGTCCGACAAGCTCATCGTCCGTCGTCGCCGTACCGGCAAGAAGCGCTAGTCAAGGAGGGAGTTAGAGAATGCCACGCAGCCTCAAGAAGGGCCCGTTCGTCGACGACCACCTCCTGGCGAAGGTCGATACGCAGAACGAAAAGGGCACCAAGCAGGTCATCAAGACCTGGTCGCGCCGTTCCACCATTCTGCCCGACTTCATCGGTCACACGTTCGCCGTCCACGACGGTCGCAAGCACGTGCCGGTGTTCGTCTCGGAGTCGATGGTCGGCCACAAGCTCGGCGAGTTCGCGCCGACCCGTACGTTCAAGGGCCACATCAAGGACGACCGGAAGAGCAAGCGCCGATGAGCAACGCGAAGAGCTCGGCACAGCTGAGCACCGAAACACCCGCAAACAGCGCTCGGGCTGTTGCGCGCCACGTGCGCGTGACCCCGATGAAGGCGCGCCGCGTCGTCGACATCGTCCGGGGCAAGTCCGTGGACGAGGCTCTGTCGATCCTGAAGTTCGCACCGCAGGCCGCGGCCGAGCCGGTCGCCAAGGTGATCGCGAGCGCCGCCGCGAACGCGCAGAACAACCTCGACCTCGACCCGAGCACGCTTGTCGTCGCGACGGCGTACGTCGACGAGGGCGCGACCCTCAAGCGGTTCCAGCCGCGCGCCCAGGGCCGTGCATTCCGCATCCGCAAGCGGACGAGCCACATCACCGTGATCGTCGAGAGCAAGGCGCCTGCGTCTGCTGGAAACCGTAACCGCCGGAAGGGAGCTCAGTAGTGGGCCAGAAGATCAACCCGCACGGCTTCCGTCTGGGCATCACCACCGACTGGAAGTCGCGCTGGTACGCCGACAAGCAGTACGCGGAGTACGTGAAGGAAGACGTCGCGATCCGCAAGTTCCTGGCCACCGGCCTCGAGCGTGCCGGCATCGCCAAGGTCGAGATCGAGCGCACCCGCGACCGTGTGCGTGTGGACATCCACACCGCGCGTCCGGGCATCGTCATCGGCCGCCGCGGCGCCGAGGCCGATCGCATCCGCGCCGAGCTCGAGAAGCTGACCGGCAAGCAGGTTCAGCTGAACATCCTCGAGGTCAAGAACGCCGAGTCCGAGGCTCAGCTGGTGGCGCAGGGCGTCGCCGAGCAGCTCTCGAACCGCGTCGCGTTCCGTCGCGCCATGCGCAAGGCCATCCAGTCGGCCATGCGCCAGCCCAACGTCAAGGGCATCCGGGTGCAGTGCTCGGGCCGCCTCGGCGGCGCCGAGATGTCCCGCTCGGAGTTCTACCGCGAGGGCCGGGTCCCGCTGCACACGCTGCGCGCGGACATCGACTACGGCCTGTACGAGGCGAAGACCACCTTCGGCCGCATCGGCGTGAAGGTCTGGATCTACAAGGGCGACATCGTCGGTGGCCGTCGTGAGCTGGCCGCTGCGGCCGCCGCCCCGGCCGACCGCCCCCGTCGCGAGCGTCCGAGCCGTCCCCGTCGCTCCGGTGCCTCGGGCACCACCGCGACGAGCACCGACGCCGGCCGCGCCGCCTCCGCCGATGCACCCGCTCCGACCGAGAATCAGGAGGGCTGACGCATGTTGATCCCACGGCGGGTCAAGCACCGCAAGCAGCACCACCCGAGCCGCTCGGGTGCCGCCAAGGGTGGGACCCAGGTGACCTTCGGTGACTACGGCATCCAGGCTCTCGAGCCGGCCTACATCACCAACCGGCAGATCGAGTCCGCTCGTATCGCCATGACCCGGCACATCAAGCGTGGCGGCAAGATCTGGATCAACATCTTCCCGGATCGCCCCCTCACCAAGAAGCCGGCCGAGACCCGCATGGGTTCCGGTAAGGGCTCGCCCGAGTGGTGGGTCGCGAACGTCAAGCCCGGACGGGTGATGTTCGAGATGAGCTACCCGAACGAGGAGATTGCCCGCGAGGCCCTTCGGCGCGCGATGCACAAGCTCCCGTGCAAGTGCAGGATCGTGACGAGGGAGGAGCAGTTCTGATGGCTACCGGAACCCCCGCCACAGAGCTCCGCGAGCTGACCGAGGAAGAGCTGGTCACCAAGCTCCGCGAAGCGAAGGAAGAGCTGTTCAACCTTCGTTTCCAGATGGCCACCGGCCAGCTGGACAACAACCGCCGGCTGCGCGTCGTGCGCAACGAGATCGCTCGCATCTACACGGTGCTGCGTGAGCGCGAGCTCGGCCTGGCCTCCGGCCCGGATGCGGGTGACGCGGCATGAGTGAGGAAAAGGCAGTGACCCAGAAGGAAGAGCGCGCCAGCCGCAAGGTCCGCATCGGCTACGTCGTCTCCGACAAGATGGAGAAGACGATCGTGGTCGAGCTCGAGGACCGGGTGAAGCACCCGCTGTACGGCAAGATCATCCGCCGTACCACCAAGGTGAAGGCGCACGACGAGAACGGCGTGGCCGGCATCGGCGACCGCGTGCAGCTGATGGAGACCCGTCCGCTGTCCGCGACCAAGCGGTGGCGTCTGGTCGAGGTGCTCGAGAAGGCCAAGTAAGGCCTCCTCCACCCCCCGCCGCGGGGGTGACGAAGGGACCCAGTACGATGGTGGGGTTGTCTCGAGCGGCCTGCTTCAGGCAGCACCGGGACAGCCCCACCTTCGTGGGTACGGACCGTGCACGTCGGGTCGGAAATCCGCCGTGCAGACAGAAAAGGGTGCGCGCACCCGGATCTGTCGAATTCAGCCAGGTCAAGGAGAAGTAAGTGATCCAGCAGGAGTCGCGACTGCGCGTCGCCGACAACACGGGTGCCAAGGAGATTCTCTGCATCCGCGTTCTCGGTGGCTCGTCCCGTCGCTACGCCGGTATCGGTGACATCATCGTCGCCACCGTGAAGGACGCGATCCCCGGTGGCAACGTCAAGCGTGGTGACGTCGTCAAGGCTGTCGTCGTGCGCACCTCCAAGGAGCGCCGCCGGCCGGACGGCTCGTACATCAAGTTCGACGAGAACGCCGCCGTCATCATCAAGGGTGACAACGACCCGCGCGGCACCCGCATCTTCGGCCCCGTCGGCCGTGAGCTGCGCGACAAGCGGTTCATGAAGATCGTCTCGCTCGCTCCGGAGGTGCTGTGATGAAGGTGCACAAGGGCGACACCGTGCTCGTCATCTCGGGCAAGGACAAGGGTGCCAAGGGCAAGGTCATCGCGGCCTACCCGAAGGAGAACCGGGTCCTCGTCGAGGGCGTGAACCGGATCAAGAAGCACACGGCGGTCTCGGCCAACGAGCGCGGCGCCTCCTCCGGGGGCATCGTGACGCAGGAGGCCCCGATCCACGTTTCCAACGTCGCTGTCATCGACTCGGACGGCAACCCCACCCGGGTGGGCTACCGGACCGACGAGGAAACCGGCAAGCGCGTTCGGATTTCCCGGAAGAACGGGAAGGACATCTGACATGACCACCACCGAGAACAAGACCGCACCGCGTCTGAAGACCCGGTACCGCGAGGAGATCCGCGACGCGCTGAACGCGGAGTTCGACTACGCGAACGTCATGCAGATCCCCGGCGTCGTGAAGGTCGTCGTCAACATGGGTGTCGGTGACGCCGCCCGCGACGCGAAGCTGATCAACGGCGCCGTCGCCGACCTGGCCCTGATCACCGGCCAGAAGCCGGAGATCCGCAAGGCCCGCAAGTCGATCGCGCAGTTCAAGCTCCGTGAGGGCATGCCGATCGGTGCGCGCGTCACGCTGCGCGGCGACCGCATGTGGGAGTTCCTGGACCGCCTGGTCTCCATCGCGCTGCCCCGTATCCGGGACTTCCGTGGCCTCAACGGCAACCAGTTCGACGGCAACGGCAACTACACGTTCGGCCTGAACGAGCAGTCGATGTTCCACGAGATCGACGTGGACAAGATCGATCGCCCGCGCGGCATGGACATCACCGTCGTCACGACCGCCACCAACAACGAAGAAGGCCGTGCCCTGCTGAAGCACCTCGGCTTCCCGTTCAAGGAGAACTGAGCCCATGGCTAAGAAGGCACTGGTCAACAAGGCCAACAAGAAGCCGAAGTTCGCGGTGCGCGCCTACACCCGCTGCCAGCGTTGCGGGCGCCCCCACGCGGTGTTCCGCAAGTTCGGTCTCTGCCGCGTCTGCCTCCGTGAGATGGCACACCGCGGTGAGCTTCCCGGAGTTCACAAGAGCTCCTGGTGACGTGAACGGTGGGTGACCGCAGGGTCACCCACCGTCACTACTGTCAGGGGCCGGTCGCATCCGCGTCCGGTCCGCATGAAACCAAGTTCGTCGTAGGCCCACGGCCGGCGCACCGGTGATTCGTCACCACTGCCGGTGTTGCATGGGAACCGCAACGAGAAAGGTGAACAGGTCAGCCATGACCATGACCGACCCCATCGCAGACTTCTTGACGCGTCTGCGCAACGCCAACACGGCGTACCACGACGAGGTGAAGCTTCCCCACTCGAAGATCAAGGCGAACATCGCCGAGATCCTCAAGCGTGAGGGCTACATCGCCGACTTCCGCACCGAGGATGCCGAGGTGGGCAAGACCCTCGTCGTCGACCTCAAGTACGGCCCTTCCCGTGAGCGCAGCCTCGCCGGTGTGCGCCGCGTGTCGAAGCCCGGCCTGCGCGTGTACGCGAAATCCACCAACCTGCCCAAGGTCCTGGGCGGCCTCGGCGTGGCGATCATCTCCACGTCCTCCGGCCTGCTCACCGATCGCCAGGCGGCCAAGCAGGGAGTGGGCGGGGAAGTCCTCGCCTACGTCTGGTAAGGGAGGCCACCACAATGTCGCGTATTGGAAAGCTTCCGGTCACCGTCCCCTCGGGTGTCGAGGTGACCATCGACGGCCAGGACGTCGCAGTGAAGGGCCCCAAGGGCAACCTCTCGCTGACCATCGCCGAGCCGATCACCATCGCCAAGGGTGAGGACGGCGCGCTCAACGTGAGCCGTCCGAACGACGAGCGCCGCAGCCGTGCGCTGCACGGCCTGTCGCGCACCCTCGTGCAGAACCTCATCGACGGTGTCACCCAGGGGTACACCACGAAGATGGAGATCCACGGCGTCGGTTACCGCGTCGCGCTCAAGGGCAAGGACCTCGAGTTCTCGCTCGGCTACAGCCACCCGGTCCCGATCGAGGCCCCCGAGGGCATCACGTTCGCGGTCGAGTCGCCGACGAAGTTCTCGATCTCGGGCATCGACAAGCAGAAGGTCGGCCAGATCGCGGCCAACATCCGCCGGCTGCGCAAGTCCGACCCGTACAAGGGCAAGGGCATCCGCTACGAGGGCGAGCAGGTGCGCCGCAAGGTCGGAAAGACGGGTAAGTGATCATGAGCCAGACCGAGAACCAGAAGGCCAAGCGGATTCCGCTCGGCAAGGACGCGTCCACCCGGCGTCGGCTGTCGAAGCAGCGTCGGCACTTCCGTCTGCGCAAGAAGGTCGCCGGCACCGCCGAGCGTCCCCGTCTCGTCGTGAACCGGTCCTCGCGCCACATCCACGCCCAGCTGGTGGACGACCTGACGGGCACCACCCTGGCGGCGGCCTCGACCGTCGAGCCGGACGTGCGTGCGGTCGAGGGCGACAAGAAGGCGCGCGGCGCCAAGGTCGGTCAGCTGCTCGCCGAGCGTGCCAAGGCTGCCGGCGTGGAGGCCGTGGTCTTCGACCGCGGCGGCCACACCTACAGCGGCCGGATCGCGGCCCTCGCAGACGCGGCTCGCGAAAGCGGGTTGAAGTTCTGATGACCATCTCTTCGAACGGAAGGAACGCCTGATGCCGGGACGTCAGCGGCGTGACGGCGGCAACGGCCCCGCCGGACAGAATGGCCCCAACACCGGGGACCAGCGTGGTGGTCGCGACCGCCGCGATCGTGACTCGCGTGGCGGCGGTGCCGCCGAGAAGTCGAACTACATCGAGCGTGTCGTCTCGATCAACCGTGTGTCGAAGGTCGTCAAGGGCGGCCGTCGCTTCAGCTTCACCGCGCTGGTGATCGTGGGCGACGGCAACGGCCTGGTCGGCGTCGGCTACGGCAAGGCCAAGGAAGTTCCCGCGGCCATCCAGAAGGGTGTCGAGGAAGCGCGCAAGGGCTTCTTCCGCGTCCCGCTCATCGGCTCCACCGTCACCCACCCGGTGCAGGGTGAGGCCGCGGCGGGTGTCGTCATGCTGCGTCCGGCCTCGCCGGGTACCGGTGTGATCGCCGGTGGCGCGGTGCGTGCCGTGCTCGAATGCGCGGGCATCCACGACATCCTGTCGAAGTCGCTCGGTAGCGACAACGCCATCAACGTCGTGCACGCCACCGTGGCCGCCCTCAAGCAGCTGCAGCGCCCCGAGGAAGTCGCGGCTCGCCGCGGTCTGCCCCTCGAGGACGTCGCACCTGCGGGCATGCTGCGCGCCCGGGCACAGGCTGCTGGGAGCGTGAAGTAATGGCAGAGCTGAAGATCACGCAGGTCAAGAGCACCATCGGCGCCAAGTCGAACCAGCGCGACAGCCTGCGCACCCTCGGTCTGCGGAAGATCCGCCAGTCCGTGGTCCGCGAGGACAACGCGCAGAACCGCGGCTTGATCAACGTGGTGCGTCACCTCGTCGTTGTCGAGGAAGTCACTGCTGAGGAGGCCTCCAAGTGACCATCAAGCTGCACCACCTGCGCCCGGCCCCGGGCGCGAAGACGGACAAGACCCGCGTCGGCCGCGGTGAGGGTTCGAAGGGCAAGACCGCCGGTCGCGGTACGAAGGGCACCAAGGCGCGCAAGAACGTCTCGGCGGCCTTCGAGGGTGGCCAGATGCCGCTGCACATGCGGCTGCCGAAGCTCAAGGGCTTCAAGAACGCCTTCCGCACCGAATACCAGGTCGTCAATGTCGGCGACATCGCCCGCCTGTTCCCCGAGGGTGGCCAGGTCGGCGTCGACGAGCTCGTCGCCAAGGGCGCGGTTCGTAAGAACCAGCTCGTGAAGGTCCTCGGCGAGGGCGAGCTCACGGTTGCCGTGCAGGTGACCGCGAACAAGTTCTCCGGTTCCGCCAAGGAGAAGATCGCCGCTGCCGGCGGCACCGCGACCGAACTGGCCTGACCGGTTCGCTCGTGCGTGACGCACAGCTCGAGAACGGCCGCACTGCAGCACGTCCCGCAGTGCGGCCGTTCGGCGTTCGCACCCCACCGCATGCCGCGCGGCGGAGCACATCCGCCGCGCGTGCGAGCCGCCCCGACCCGGCGCCACGGCACCGGTCCGGGGCGCGCTGCTAGAGTTCAAGAGTTGTCGACCGTCGGACCCCGCGCGTCGATCCACAGTCTCCCGTTTCGCCCTGCCAGGAGGATCTTTGCTTTCCGCCTTCGTCTCGGCCCTCAGGACCCCGGACCTGAGGCGGAAGATCCTCGTCGCGCTCGGGTTGGTGGCCCTGTACCGCCTCGGCGCGACGTTGCCGTCTCCGGGCGTCGACTACGGCAATGTGCGCGCCTGCATCGATCAGCTCAGCGGCGGCGACTCCGCCGGGATCTACTCGCTGATCAATCTGTTCTCCGGTGGCGCGCTGCTACAGCTGTCGGTGTTCGCGATCGGCATCATGCCGTTCATCACCGCGAGCATCATCGTCCAGCTGCTGACGGTGGTCATTCCACGATTCGAGGAACTCCGCAAGGAGGGCCAGGCCGGCCAGGCCAAGATGACGCAGTACACGCGGTACCTCGCGGTGGCGCTCGCCGTGCTGCAGTCCACCGGCATCGTCGCCCTCGCTGCCCGTGGTCAGCTACTGCAGGGCTGTACCGAACCGATCCTGGCCGACGACAGCATCTTCGGCATGGTCGTGATCGTGCTGGTCATGACGGCCGGTGCGGCACTCGTCATGTGGTTCGGTGAGCTCATCACCGAGCGCGGCGTCGGCAACGGCATGTCGATCCTGATCTTCTCCGGCATCGCCTCGCGGCTGCCGGCCGAGGGCCGCACCATCCTCGAGTCCCGCGGTGGCCTGGTCTTCGCCATCGTCCTCGTCGTCGCGCTGGTGGTCATCACCGGCGTGGTGTTCGTCGAGCAGGGCCAGCGCCGGATCCCGGTGCAGTACGCCAAGCGCATGGTGGGCCGGCGCATGTACGGCGGTTCCTCGACCTACCTGCCCCTGAAGGTCAACCAGGCCGGCATCATCCCGGTGATCTTCGCGTCGTCGTTGCTGTACCTGCCGAACCTCATCGCCCAGCTGACCGGAGCCACCTCGGCCACCGACCCGAGCTGGTGGCAGCGGATCATCAACGAATACCTGGTGAATCCGAACAACCCCGTTTACATCGCGATCTACTTCTCGCTGATCGTCTTCTTCGTCTTCTTCTACGTCGCCATCACCTTCAACCCGGAGGAACGGGCCGACGAGATGAAGAAGTACGGCGGATTCATCCCCGGCATCCGGCCGGGACGCCCCACTGCCGAGTACCTCAGCTACGTCCTCAACCGCATCACGGTTCCAGGTTCGCTGTACCTGGGTCTCATCGCGACGCTGCCCAACTTCTTCCTCTCGGGCAGCCAGACCGCCACCAGCATCTTCGGCGGCGCCGCGGTGCTCATTCTCGTCAGTGTCGCGCTGGACACTGTCAAGCAGATCGAAAGTCAACTCATGCAGCGCAACTACGAAGGGTTCCTCAAGTGAGACTTGTACTCCTCGGTCCGCCCGGTGCCGGCAAGGGCACGCAGGCCGCCATCCTGTCGGAGAAGCTCGGCGTCCCCGCAATCTCCACCGGGGATCTGTTCCGGGCCAACATCGGGCAGGGCACCCCGCTCGGCCTCGAAGCCAAGAAGTACATCGACGCCGGGGAGCTCGTGCCCGCCGAGATCACCAACAACATGGTGCGCGCCCGCCTCGCCGAGCCCGACGCCGCCAACGGCTTCCTGCTCGACGGCTTCCCCCGCAGCGTGGAGCAGGCCCGCGAACTCGAGGCCATCCTGAAGGATCTCGACACCCAACTCGACGGGGTCCTGTCCTTCGACATCGACGAGGACGTGGTGGTGGAGCGGATGCTCGCCCGCGGCCGCGCCGACGACACCGAGGACGTCATCCGCAACCGGCTCCGGGTCTACCGCGAGGAGACCGCGCCGCTGCTCGACTACTACGCCGATTCGCTCGTCACGGTCGACGCCGTCGGCGAGGTCGACGAGATCAACGCGCGCGCCCTCGCGGCCCTCGGCAAGTAAGGACGCAGGAGCAAGAAGATGGGTTTCGGGCGCAAGCGCAAGGTGGTTCCGTTCCGCACCGCCGGCGAACTCGATGCGATGGCGGCGGCGGGTGCCGTCGTCGGCGCCGCTCTCGTGGCGGTACGGAAGGCGGCGAAGCCGGGCGTGAGCACCCTGGAACTGGACCAGGTGGCGGAGGCGGTCATCCGCGACGCGGGGGCCGTCCCCTCCTTCCTGGGCTACCACGGGTTCACCGGCTCGATCTGTTCGTCGGTGAACGACCGCGTGGTGCACGGCATCCCCTCGGCGACGGAGATCCTCGCCGAGGGCGATCTCGTGTCGATCGACTGCGGCGCGATTCTCGACGGCTGGCACGGCGACTCGGCGTGGACCTTCGGAGTCGGTGAGCTCTCCGCCGCCGACGCCGACCTCAGCGATGCGACGCGGCTGTCGATGGAGGCGGGGATTGCGGCGATGCTGCCGGACAACCGGCTCACCGACGTCTCGCACGCCATCGAGCTGGGTACCCGCGCCGCGGAGTCGGCGCACGGCCGGAGCTACGGCATCGTCGACGGCTACGGCGGCCACGCCATCGGCCGCGAGATGCACATGGACCCGTTCCTGCCGAACGAGGGCGCGCCCGGCAAGGGCCCCCGTCTCGTGGTGGGATCGGTGCTCGCCATCGAGCCGATGCTGACCCTCGGCACCTACGAGACCGAGGTGCTCGGCGACAAGTGGACCGTCGTCACGACCGACGGCAGCCGCGCCGCGCACTGGGAGCACACCGTCGCGGTGACCGAGGACGGTCCGCGCATCCTGACCCCGCGCCCGGAGTAGCGGCGGTGGCGGCGAGCGAATGTATCGCTCGCTGCCGTGAAGGAGCTGAACGATACACTCGCTCGGGCCGCGGGCGCCGCCGGTTCACGCCTCGAGCAGGAGGGTGACCGGGCCGTCGTTCACCAGGCTCACCTCCATGTGCTCCCCGAAGACGCCGGTCTGCACGTCGGCGCCCAGGCCGCGCAGCGCCGTCGTGAACTCGTCCACCAGGGGTTCGGCCACCGCGCGTGGCGCGGCCGCCGACCACGACGGACGGCGGCTCCTGCGGGTGTCGGCCATGAGCGTGAACTGGCTGACGACGAGGATCGGTGCGGCCAGATCGGACGCGGACTTCTCGTCCTCGAGGATCCGCAACGTCCACACCTTCCGGGCGAGCGTGGCGGCCTTCGCCGCGTCGTCGTCGTGGGTCACGCCGACGAGCACGAGCAGCCCGTGACCGCCGACCCGGGGCGAGATGCGGGCGACCTCGCGCCCGTCGACCGCGACCGCGGCACCCGTCACCCGCTGAACCAACGCCCGCACGGCTGTCCTCCTCGCATCTCGGCATTTGGCCCCGGTGGGAAAGTTCCCGTAACATAGATCGATGGTGCGCCCTGCGCGCCGGCCCGCGGTTGTCCGCAGGCCGGTCACGTCGAGCGTCACGGTAACGGAAACCGATGCAACCACACGCCGAACAACACGGATCGCGGAGGATATGGCCAAGAAAGACGGAGCCATCGAGGTCGAGGGTCGCGTGATCGAGCCGCTGCCCAATGCGATGTTTCGCATTGAGCTCGAGAACGGTCACAAGGTCCTGGCTCACATCAGCGGCAAGATGCGTCAGCACTACATTCGCATCCTGCCCGAGGACCGGGTTGTCGTGGAGCTCTCGCCCTACGACCTGTCGCGTGGGCGCATCGTCTACCGCTACAAGTAAGAGCTTCCCCGGCCGCACGGTCGGGGAGAACCATGTCTGCGGCATGCCTCGTGCTCTGCCGCAGGCGTACACACAGGAGATCAGACGCACCGTGAAGGTTCAGCCGAGCGTCAAGAAGATCTGCGAGAAGTGCAAGGTGATCCGCCGTAACGGCCGGGTCATGGTGATCTGCGAGAACCTGCGCCACAAGCAGCGCCAGGGCTAGACCACCCGCTCTTCGAAAGATCGGCTTGGCAACAAGCTAGAGAAGACCTTCCAGCACCAGTCGTTCGGTCACGATTCCCGATTCGTCGGGGAGCCGCGCGATACACCCCCGGTTCGGAGGCCGGGGCCCCACTGTGTTTCGGACTACCGGCGTTCCGGCTTCGGCCGGGCCGCGGGACCACACAGTTTCACGACGCAGGGGACGGGCTGGGAGCAGACCTCCGCACACCGAATAGGAATGCCACATGGCACGTCTCGCAGGTGTCGATCTTCCCCGCGAAAAGCGGATGGAGATCGCACTGACCTACATCTACGGCATCGGCCGTACCCGCTCGAAGGAGATCCTCGAGGCCACCGGCGTGAGCCCGGATCTGCGCAGCAAGGACCTCTCCGACGAGGATCTCGCCAAGCTGCGCGAGTTCATCGAGGAGACCTACAAGGTCGAGGGTGACCTCCGCCGCGAGGTCCAGGCGGACATCCGTCGCAAGATCGAGATCGGCTGCTACCAGGGCCTGCGACACCGTCGTGGTCTGCCCGTGCGTGGACAGCGCACCAAGACCAACGCCCGCACCCGCAAGGGTCCGAAGCGCACCGTCGCAGGAAAGAAGAAGTAATGCCTCCCAAGTCACGCAGCACCGGTCCGAAGAAGACCCAGAAGGCGCGCCGCAGGGACAAGAAGAACGTCCCGCACGGTGCCGCTCACATCAAGAGCACCTTCAACAACACGATCGTGTCCATCACGGACCCGAACGGCAACGTCATCTCCTGGGCGTCCTCCGGCCACGTCGGCTTCAAGGGTTCGCGCAAGTCGACCCCGTTCGCCGCGCAGCTCGCCGCCGAGAACGCTGCCCGCAAGGCGCAGGAGCACGGTGTCAAGAAGGTCGACGTCTTCGTGAAGGGCCCGGGCTCGGGCCGCGAGACGGCGATCCGCTCCCTCCAGGCCGCGGGCCTCGAGGTCGGCACCATC
The DNA here is from genome assembly GCF_002887785.1 of Rhodococcus sp. ENV425. Lineage (NCBI taxonomy): Bacteria > Bacillati > Actinomycetota > Actinomycetes > Mycobacteriales > Nocardiaceae > Rhodococcus > Rhodococcus sp. ENV425. The sequence continues at coordinate 8,476 of NZ_PCZU01000297.1, read as the reverse complement.
TCCGACGTCACCCCCCAGCCGCACAACGGCTGCCGTCCGCCCAAGCGGCGTCGCGTCTAACGGGAAAGGAAGGTTTGAATCATGGCTCGCTATACCGGTCCCGTTACCCGTAAGTCGCGTCGTCTGCGCGTCGACCTCGTCGGAGGCGACCAGGCGTTCGAGCGTCGCCCCTACCCGCCCGGCCAGCACGGCCGCGCGCGGATCAAGGAGAGCGAATACCTGCTCCAGCTGCAGGAGAAGCAGAAGGCCCGCTTCTCCTACGGCGTGATGGAGAAGCAGTTCCGTCGTTACTACGAGGAGGCCGCCGGCCGGCCCGGCAAGACCGGTGAGGTCCTGCTGGTCATCCTCGAGTCGCGTCTGGACAACGTCGTCTACCGCGCCGGTCTCGCCCGGACCCGCCGTCAGGCCCGCCAGCTGGTGAGCCACGGCCACTTCCTGGTGAACGGCAAGAAGGTCGACATCCCGAGCTACCGCGTCTCGCAGTACGACATCATCGACGTCCGCGAGAAGTCGCTGGGCACGCTGCCCTTCCAGGTGGCCCGTGAGACCCAGGGTGACCGCCCGATCCCGGGTTGGCTGCAGGTCGTCGGCCCGCGTCTGCGGGTGCTGGTCCACCAGCTCCCCGAGCGCGCGCAGATCGACATCCCGCTGCAGGAACAGCTGATCGTCGAGTACTACTCGAAGTAAGGCGCTTCGCGCCGTGGTGTCCTTCCGGTCCTCCCGAGGTCCGGGGGGACACCACACCCCGACCAGGGCGTCATATGGCGGACGCCCACAAGGAGGCACTCCATGCTCATCTCGCAGCGACCCACCCTCAGCGAAGAGGTCATCGCCGACGACCGCTCGAAGTTCGTCATCGAACCCCTCGAGCCCGGTTTCGGGTACACCCTCGGCAACTCGCTTCGTCGCACCCTGCTGTCCTCGATTCCGGGCGCGGCCGTCACCAGCATTCGCATCGACGGCGTGCTCCACGAGTTCACCACGGTCCCCGGGGTCAAGGAGGATGTCACCGACATCATCCTGAACCTCAAGGGCCTCGTGGTCAGCTCGGAAGAGGACGAGCCGGTCACCATGTACGTCCGCAAGCAGGGCCCCGGCACCGTGACCGCGGGCGACATCGTGCCCCCGGCCGGTGTCACCGTCCACAACCCGGACCTGCACATCGCCACCCTGAACGACAAGGGCAAGCTGGAGATCGAGCTCGTCGTCGAGCGCGGCCGCGGCTACGTCCCCGCTGTTCAGAACAAGGCATCCGGCGCCGAGATCGGCCGCATCCCGGTCGACTCGATCTATTCGCCGGTGCTCAAGGTGACCTACAAGGTGGAGGCGACCCGCGTCGAGCAGCGCACCGACTTCGATCGGTTGATTCTCGACGTGGAGACCAAGAACTCGATCACCGCGCGGGACGCGCTCGCCTCGGCGGGCAAGACCCTGGTGGAGCTCTTCGGTCTGGCCCGTGAGCTGAACGTCGAAGCAGAAGGCATCGAGATCGGTCCCTCGCCCGCCGAGGCCGACCACATCGCCTCCTTCGGACTCCCCATCGAGGACCTCGACCTGACGGTCCGGTCCTACAACTGCCTCAAGCGCGAGGGTGTGCACACCGTCGGTGAGCTCGTGGCACGCACGGAGTCCGATCTGCTCGACATCCGCAACTTCGGTCAGAAGTCCATCGACGAGGTGAAGGTCAAGCTGCACTCGCTCGGCCTCTCCCTCAAGGACAGCCCCGCGTCCTTCGACCCGAGCACCGTCGCCGGCTACGACGCCGCGACCGGTACCTGGAGCGACACGGACGCCGGTTCCTTCGGCGACGCCGAGGGGAACGAGGACTACGCCGAGACCGAGCAGCTGTAGCAGCTCACGGTCCGTTACTAGGAGATTCATCATGCCCAAGCCCAAGAAGGGTGCCCGCTTCGGCGGGTCGGCCTCGCACCAGAAGGCGCTGATGGCCAACCTGGCCACCGCGCTCTTCGAGCACGGCCGCATCACCACCACCGAGGCCAAGGCCAAGGCCCTGCGGCCCTACGCCGAGAAGCTCGTCACGCACGCGAAGGCCGGCACGCTGGCCAACCGTCGTGAGGTGCTGAAGGTCATCCGCAACAAGGACGTCGTCCACACGCTGTTCGCGGAGATCGGCCCGTTCTACGAGGACCGCAACGGCGGCTACACCCGCATCGTCAAGACGATGCCGCGCAAGGGTGACAACGCTCCCATGGCGATCATCGAGCTCGTCAAGGAGAAGACGGTCACGTCCGAGGCCGACCGCGCCCGGCGCGTCGCCGCCTCGCAGAGCGCGCCGGCCACCGAGGCCCCGGCCGAGGAGAATGTGGTCGAGGCCGTCGAGGCCGACGCCACCGACGCGCAGGTCGAGAACGCGGACGCCGTCGTCGACGCGATCGAGGACGAGAACGCCACCGCGGCCGACGCCAAGGACGCCGACGAGGCCAAGAAGGAATAGTCCACTTGGTTTCGGCATCCGCTGAAGCGAACGAGCCCGTCGCCCCCCACGGGGGCGGCGGGCCCGTTGCTTTCGAGAACCCTTCCGCCGCCGCCGTGGACACCACCCGGCTGCGGCTCGACATCGCCTACGACGGCACCGACTTCTCCGGCTGGGCGCGTCAGCCGGGACGGCGGACGGTGTGCGGGGAGATCGAGGAGAAGCTCGGTGCGATCGTGCGCGCGCCGGTGCAGCTCACCGTCGCCGGCCGCACCGACGCCGGGGTGCACGCCTCCGGTCAGGTCGCGCACGTCGACGTCCCCACCGCCGCGATTCCGGACGACCTCGTCCGCCTGGTGCGCCGTCTCGCCCGGTTCCTGCCCCGCGACGTCCGCATCACCGGCATCTCCGTCGCCCCGCCGCACTTCGACGCCCGCTTCTCGGCGATCCGCCGGCACTACGAGTACCGGCTCACCACCGCCGTGTACGGGGCGGACCCCCTGCGGGCCCGCGACACCGTCGCCTGGCCCAAGCCGGTGGACGTCGACGCGATGCGCGCGGCGTCGACCTCGCTGCTGGGCCTGCACGACTTCGCGGCCTTCTGCAAGCGGCGCGACGGGGCGACGACGGTCCGCGAACTGCAGCGCTTCGACTGGACGGTGTCCGGCGGTCGCGCGGCGGGCGCCGGTCCGGACGTCGGCGTGATCCTCACCGCGCACGTGAGCGCGGACGCGTTCTGCTGGTCGATGGTGCGCAGCCTCGTCGGCGCGGCGCTGGCCGTGGGGGAGGGGCGGCGCAGTGTCGAATGGATGACCGCACTGCTCGACGAACGGGAGCGTGCCGCGGCGGTGGCCGTGGCCCCGGCGCACGGGCTCAGTCTCGTCGGCGTCGACTATCCCGCCGACGACGACCTCGCGGCGCGCAACGCGGCCACCCGCGAGATGCGCGGGCCCATCAGCCCCGGCTGCTGCTGACCTGCGGCCGGGCCGGCCGGTGATATGTTCCGACGAGCACGTCCCCCGGCCGGCCCGGCCGGGGGATCGGCGTGTGAGAGGGAGGCACCCATTGCTGGACTTGCCCGCGATCCGGCGACGGGGTGCGACGGTGGCGGTGGCACTGCTCGCCGCGACGTCGCTGCTGACGGCACCGGCGCTCGCCCAGCCGGCTGCGGATGCGGACCCGGCCGGTGCCTACGTCGATCACGTGGAGGAGCGGACCGCGCGCGACTGGGTGCTGCACGTGTACTCGCCGTCCATGGACCGGGTGATCCCGGTCGAGGTGATCCGGCCCGCGGACACCTCCGCGGCGCGACCGACGTTCTACCTGCTCAACGGCGCCGGTGGGGGTGAGGACGCCGCCAACTGGCGGGACCAGACGGACGTCCGCGAGTTCTTCGACGGCAAGAACGTCAACGTCGTCACTCCCGTGGGCGGCGCCTTCGCGTACTACACGGACTGGATCCGCGACGACCCGAAGCTCGGCCGGCACCGGTGGGCGACGTTCCTGACGTCGGAGTTGCCGCCGGTCGTCGACGCGGTGCTGGGCGCCGACGGCCGCAACGCCGTCGCGGGGATGTCGATGTCGGGCAGCTCGGTGCTGGCCCTCGCCCAGCAGTCGCCGGGGCTGTACGAGGCGGTGGCGTCCTACAGCGGGTGTGCACAGACGAGCAGCGACCCGGGGCGCAGCTACGTGGAGGCCGTCGTCACCCTCGGCGGCGGCGACGTCGAGAACATGTGGGGGCCGATCGGCGGACCGGGGTGGATCGCCAACGATGCGGCGCTGAACGCGGAGAAGTTGCGCGGCACGACGCTGTACATCTCGTCCGGCGGCGGTCTGCCCGGCCCGCACGAGGCGGCGTTGGGCGGGCAGGTGGATCCGGTCGACCTGGTCGTCCTCGGATCCATCGAGGCGGCCACGGCCCAGTGCACCGAGCGGCTGCGGCGGACCTTCGACGAACTCGGGATCGAGGCGACCTTCAGCACGGGCGCGCAGGGCACGCACTCGTGGGGTTACTGGCAGGACGCGCTGCACGAGTCCTGGCCGATCCTCGCGGAGGCGATCGGCGCGTAGCGCGGCCCGGCACGCGTGACGGAAACAGCAAGGGGGCGAGGTCGGATGACCTCGCCCCCTTCGCTACGCGTCGAGGCGTCTCTCAGATCAGCCAGCTGAGGAAGGAGAGCACGTGGTCGATCAGGGAGCCGAGCGAGCCGAGCAGCATGGGAATTACCTCCGATGTCGATGTACAAATCCTGGACGTACGTCCAACAAGATCTAAGTACAGGCTGTCCGCTTTGCCCAGAAAATGTGACGCAGGATACCGAGGGGAACGGCGAGGGGTCGGAGGTCAGTCCGCGATCATCCGGAGCAGCGCCGCCACCGCGCGGAACGGCAGCGACAGGAGCCGCAGGAACAGGACGCCGAGCTCGGCGAGTGTCGCCACCGTGTCGGCGGCGTCGGCCGCCCACTCCATCCGGTCCGCGGCTCTGCGGCCACGCCTACGACGTCTGTCCACCGGCGCACGGTAGCAGGTGGTTCGCGAAATCTGACAGGAGGATGTTTCAGATTCCACGGCAGGAGTTATCCGGGCGGTGTCGGGGTGCGCGAGCCGCCGGGGAGGACGGCCGCGCGCCCCGACGCCGCCGGGAGTGCGCGCCCCGGGGCTGCCGGGAGTTCACACCGTCAGCCGGCCAGGTGCCGCGCGATGACCAGCCGCTGGATCTGGTTCGTGCCCTCGAAGATCTGGGTGATCTTCGCGTCCCGCATGAAACGTTCGACGGGGAAGTCGCGGGTGTAGCCGTAGCCGCCGAGCACCTGCACGGCGTCGGTGGTCACCTTCATCGCCGCATCGGTCGCGACGAGCTTCGCGACCGACGCCTGCCGCGAGTAGGGCAGGCCGGCATCCTTGCGGCGCGCGGCGTCGATGTACGTCGCGCGGGCCGAGTCCACCGCGGCGGCCATGTCGGCGAGGACGAACCCGAGTCCCTGGTGGTCGATGATCTTCTTGCCGAACGCCTTGCGCTCCTTGGCGTATGCGGTGGCCTCGTCGAGCGCGGCCTGCGCGAGACCCACCGCGACGGCCGCGATGCCGAGCCGGCCCGAGTCGAGCGCGCTGAACGCGATCGGCAGGCCCTGGCCCTCGGCGCCGATGCGGCGCTCGCCGGGCACGAACGCGTCGTCGTAGTGGGCGGTGGTGGTCGGGATGGCGTGCAGACCCATCTTCTCCTCGGGCTTCCCGAAGCTCAGGCCCTCGGTTCCGGCCGGCACGAGGAAGCAGGAGATGCCCTTCGAGCCGGCGTCGGAGGTCCGGGCGAACAGCGTGTAGAAGTCTGCCTTGCCGCCGTTGGTGATCCACGCCTTCGATCCGGAGATCCGGTAGCCGCCGTCCACGGCCGTCGCGCGGCAGGCCAGGGCCGCGGCATCGGACCCGGCCTGCGGCTCGGAGAGGCTGTAGGCGCCGATCGTGTCGCCGCCGAGCATGTCCGGCAGCCACTTGTTCTTCTGCTCGTCGGTGCCGTGGGTGGCCAGCGCGAAGCACGACAGCCCGTGCACGCTCACCGCGACGGCAACCGCCGCCCAGCGGGCGCCGAGCTCCTCGAGCACCTGCAGGTACACCTCGTACGGCTGGTTGCCGCCGCCGAATTCCTCCGGGTACGGCAGGCTCAGCAACCCCGCCGCGCCGAGGGCCGGGAAGACCCCCTCGGGGAACGTCTCGGTGCGCTCGTGTTCGACGACCCGCGGGGCGAGAACCTTGTCCGCGACGTCGCGGGTCAGTTCGATGAGGTCGTAGGCCTCGGGGGTGGGCAGCAGGCGCTCGACAGGCACGGCAGACTCCTCGATCGGAAATAGTACTGAGAACGATACTGCAGTACTGTATGAAGTATGACAAGAGCGGGGATCCGACGCGGCACGGCACGTCAGGCGCAGCTGTTCGACCAGCTCGTCGCCCTGTTCCTCGCCGCGGGCTTCGCCCACTTCACCCTCGACGACATCGCCGCCCGCCTGCACTGCTCGAAGTCGACGCTCTACACCCTCGCCGAGAGCAAGGACCGCCTCGTCCGCGCGGCCACCGTGCACTTCTTCCGTGGCGCCACCGAACGCGTCGAGGCCGAACTCGACGGCCACACCGGCGCCGCCGACCGCATCCGCGCCTACCTCGAAGCCGTCGGCCGGCAACTCGAACCCGCCTCCGCGCAGTTCATGGAGGACATGGCCGCCGCCCCCACCGCCCGCGAGGTCTACGAACGCAACACCCGCCTCGCCGCCGAACGCGTCCGCGACCTCATCGCCGACGGCGTCGCCGCCGGCGAACTGCGCGACGTGCACGCCGCGTTCGTCGCCGACGTCGTCGCGGCTGTCATGGTCCGCATCCAGCAGCGCCACGTCGCCGAGGCCACCGGCCTGCCGGACGCCCAGGCCTACCGCGAACTCGCCGCCCTCCTGACCCACGGCCTCACCGCCTGAGCCGCCTACCATCGGCCCATGGACGCCGAAGCCCCGATTCGTCTCGAGATCGTCGTCGCCAGCGTGCGCGCCGGACGGATCGCCCCCGTCGTCGCCGACTGGTTCGCCGCCACCGCACGGCAGCGCCCCGAGTTCGACGTCGGCGTGCTCGACCTCGCCGACACCCCGCTGCCGCAGGATCTCTCCGGCGGCCCTGAGACCGAGGCGTTCACCCGGCGGATCGAGGCGGCCGACGCATTCGCCGTCGTCACCTCCGAGTACAACCACGGGTATCCGGCCGCCCTCAAGACCGCCATCGACACCGTCAAACGCGAATGGCGCACCAAGCCGATCGGATTCGTCTCCTACGGCGGGCTCTCCGGCGGGTTGCGCGCCGTCGAGCAACTCCGGCAGGTCGTCGTCGAGGTGCACATGGTCCCGGTCCGCGAATCGGTCAGCTTCCACCGCGTCAAGCACGCCTTCGCCGCCGACGGCACCACCACCGACGGCGCCGCGATCGACGCCGCGCAGCGCATGTTGAACCAGCTCGCCTGGTGGGCGCGGACCGTGCGCGCCGGGCGGGCCGCCCAGCCCTACCCCGGCTGAGGGACCCGGCTCAGCGCGGGCGCCGGCTGCGCGGCACGTGGACGGCCGATGTACGCGGCCTCGGCGTCGATGCTCACCAACGACAGCGACAGCCGTCGGCCACCCGCCGCCAGCACCACCCGATCGCCGGCCGCTCCGGGCTGCAGGATCGACACGTCCGGGCGCTCGCGCGGCCACCGATCCGGATGTGCGTGCACGTGGATCGCGGTCGTCCCGGCCGGGACCGTCGCCGGCCGCACGCCGTCGTACACGATCGTGTCGAAGCCCCGATCGTCGCCGGCCAACCGCAACCGGTCCGGACCCGCCGCGGCCAGCAGGGGACGCCAGGCCCGGGCGCGATCGGTGTGGATCACCACGCGGGCGCCCGTCGCCACCGCCCGGAACACCACTTGCTGCGCCAGATACAGCTCCCCGGCGACATACACGGTGCGCACCCCCCGGCCGGTCAGGCGGACGGACACGGCCGCACCGGACTCGTCCGCGCCGAGCAGCTGCCCGCATCCCGTCACCGGCAGCGCCAGGGCGTCGACGTCGGCGAGGTGCCTGGTGCGCAGCGGGATCAGATCCTCGAGCCCCACCGCGGCCGTCGGGATCGACGCCAGCAACCCGTCCAGTTCGCGGCTCCACAGCCGTCGGGTGCCCGGCATCCGGATCCTCGGCTCGGGCGTGCGGCTCGTGCCGCGCACCGACGCTCCCACCCGCACGGCTCCCGGCTCGGCGCCGGGGCGCAGCCGAACCGCGATCGTCGCCGACGACAGTGACTCGGACCAGACCCGGGTCATGATCGCCCGGTCGAGGTGCCCCGGCTCCACCACCGCGGCGCGACTGTAGCCGCCGGGAAGCCGTACTGCGCCCCGATCCTCCTCGAGCAACGCCGGATCCGCGCACCCGGCGACGGACTCCACCGCCCCGGCGATCTCTCCCGCGCCGAGGATCCTCGCGGTGTGGTGCTGCTCCGCCAACGCGCGCACGACGCGCCGCGCCGCGGCGGTCACC
>NZ_PCZU01000053.1:0-8176 GCF_002887785.1 Rhodococcus sp. ENV425 | reverse complement strand
GCCGAGGTCTCGAGGGCGGTGGCGTTCTTGAACAGCACGCCGCGCTTGGCGCCCAGGCCGGTGCCGACCATGATCGCCGTCGGGGTGGCCAGCCCCAGCGCGTCGGGGCAGGTGATCACCACGACGGTGATGGCGAACAGCAGTGCCCTCTGCACGTCACCGTCGACGAGCCACCACACCAGGAAGGTGCCCACGCCGCCGATCAGGGCGACGAAGACCAGCCAGAACGCGGCCCGATCGGCCAGGCGCTGACCGGGGGCCTTCGAGTTCTGCGCCTCCTGCACCAGGGCGACGATCTGGGCGAGGGCGGTGTCGGAGCCGACCTTGGTCGCCCGGACCCGCAGGGTGCCGGTGGTGTTGATCGACGCACCGATCACTTCGGCGCCTTCGGCCTTGGTCACCGGCAGGGACTCCCCGGTGACCATCGATTCGTCGACCTCGGAGCTGCCCTCGACGACGACACCGTCGACCGGGATCTTCGCCCCCGGCCGGATCAGCAGCAGATCCCCGACCACGACCTCGGCGGTGGGGACCTCCACCGGCTCACCGCCGCGCAGCACCACCGCTTGTGGGGGCGCGAGTTCGAGCAGGGTGCGGATGGCCTCGTTGGCGCCGCCGCGGGCGCGCATCTCGAACCAGTGCCCGAGCAGCACGAACGTTGCCAGTACGGTCGCGGCCTCGTAGAACACCTCGCCGCCGCCGGTCAGGGTCACACCCACGCTGTAGAGCCAGCCGGCGCCGACCGCGACGGCGACGAGCACCATCATGTCCAGGGTCCGGGCCTTCAGCGCCCGGTAGGCGCCGTCGAAGAAGATCCACGACGAGTAGAAGATCACCGGAATCGACAACACCAGGGAGAAGATGTCGTCGCGCAGGCCGAACGGTGCCGGCACGGTGAACCCGAGCACCTCCCGCCCGATCGGCGACCACAACAAGATCGGGATCGACAGCACCAGCGCCACCAGGAACCGGTTGCGCATGTCCCGCACCATCGCGTCCATCGACATCCCGCCGTGGCCGCCGTGACCCATCAACTGCTGCGGCGTGTGCGCGGCATGTTCGTCGTGCGCGGCATGTTCCTCATGTGCGGCAGGGGCGTGTTCGCGCGGTTCCTCCCGGGGGTCGCACAGGTGCGACGGCACGGACTTGCCCTCGCAGTGGTATCCGCAGTCCCGCACCCAATCGGTAAGGGCCGCCACCGAGGTCACGGCCGGGTCGTAGGTGACGGTCGCGGTCTGATTCACCGCGTTGGCCTCGACTTCAGACACGCCCGGTCGGCGCAGCAGGGTCGATTCGACGGATGCTGTCGACGTGGCCCAGTGCAGACCGCCGACCTCGAGTACAGCGGTGCGTTCGTTTCCGCTTGTCGCGGTGTTCGGTGACATGTCGTTCTCCGGAGTGTGTCGATGCGAGAGGCGCACGAAAAGGGGACGGAAGGCAACGGACGGCACGAACATGCAGCTAGCGGCCCGATCCGTGGCCTCCGTGTCCGGGACCGCCCATCATCATCGCCATCATCAGCACGCAGGCCACGGCGAAAACAACGGCCCCGATGCCCACCGTACCGGTGGCCACGAGCGCAATCGCGATCACCAGCATAGGGATACAGCAAATCACCATCATCGCGCGGTGCCCGAGAGCTCGACGAATTCGACCGGAACGCGAGGGGGCCGGTACGGAGTGCTCGTGTGGGGAGTGCGGGCGATCGGGCCTGTCGGGCATGTGACGGGGGTCGGTCATCGGGCACCTTTCAACGACTTGGGCTGGTAGCCGAGGGCGGCGTAGAGCGGGCAGTGCCCTAGGGCGCCGGTCACCGCGAGGTCGAGACCGGCCAGGATCAGTAGTACTTCCAGTACGGCCACGCCGAGGCCGGGCGACTGGAACAGCAAGGCGATCCCGGCGGCGATCGCGGCCACCCCGACAACGATCCGACCGATGCGCTCGGCAGGGGTGATGTTCAAAGACCATCGACGTGCCATCACAACCGCTCCTTCGCTGGTGGTCCGGGGTGGCTCCCCGGGGATCATGCTTGCCTTCATCCTCGTCAAGAGCGACGTAGATTCGATACGTATCGGATGAGGTTTCGATGAAGATACCGGCGGGCACCCGACGGTGCCGTGACCGACTGCCAGGCAGGCGAGACGAGCACCGTCTCTCGCCGACGCAGTGCCTGCCCCATACCACCTGCCTCCGACCTCGGCTCGAGGCGCTGCACCGGGCCCGCTTTCCGGTACGACGCACACGGTGCCGGGCCGACGAAGCGGTCTCTCGCGCGGCGACGTCACGTCCGGTTCCTCGTCGTCGCGGGCCGCTCCAGCGGGAACTGCAACGTCTGCCCTCCGCCGAGGGTACGATGCACTCCGCCCACATCGACGGTGACCGGGGTGGCGATGCAGCGATGAGCGGTCAGGTACAGCGTGGTGTCGTCGACACGCACGTCGATGCGATGACCTCGGTAGTGCAGTTGGAACTGCAGCTGTCGAATCTCGGGCGGCATCTGCGGGGCGAACACCAGACGGTCCGAATCGAAGCGGACTCCGGCGAAGGACCGGGTGACGATGTCGACGGTACCGGCCATCGCACCCAGATGGATGCCTTCCCGGGTGGTCCCTCCCTGAGTGTCGTCCAGATCGGCGATCAGCGCTTCCCGAAAGACGGACCAGGCGCGGGTGGGATCGATCCGCGCCAACACCGAGGCGTGTACGACCCGGCTCAGGGTCGACCCGTGCGCGGTGCGGGCCAGGTAGTAGTCGACGGTGCGGGTCAGCTGCTCGGCGGTGACGTCGTAGCCGAGCCGGGAGAGCATCGCCAGCAGCTCGGTCGGCCCCAGCAGATACAGCAGCATCAGCACGTCTGCCTGTTTGGCGAGCTTGTAGCGGTTGGTGGTGTCTGCTTCGGCTTCCAGAATCAGATCGAGGCGACCGATGTTGCCGTAGGTGTGCAGATAACGCCGCCAGTCGAATTCGGAGAGACGGTCGTATCCGTCGAACTGGCTGATGAGCCCGTCGTGGAACGGCACCGCCATGCGTCGGCTGAGGTGCCTCCATCGAGTCACCTCGTCGGGGTCGACGCCGAGCCGGTCGAGCAGTTCGTCGCCGTCGGCGCCGGCCAGCTCCGCCACCGTCGCGGCCGCGTGGTGACACACCCACGCGGCCATCACGTTCGTGTAGGCGTTGTCGCGGACGCCGAGACCGGGCGCCTCGGGATACCCGTCGTGGTATTCGTCGGGGCCCATCACCCCGGCAATGTGGAACCGGTCCTCCTGCGGGTCGTGTTCGGCCAGGGAGGCGAACAGGCGGGCCACCTCGATCAGCAGTTCACCACCGCGGTCGCTGAGCCATGCCCGGTCACCGGTGCTCTGGTAGTACTGCCAGGCGTTGTAGGCCACCGCCAAGCCGACGTGCCGTTGCCGGCGGGAGTTGTCGGGCATCCAGCGTCCTGAGCGCGGATTGTACAGCTGGGCGGGGGTTTCCTCCCGCCCGTCGCTGCCGCTCTGCCAGGGAAACAACGCGCCGGCGAGTCCGGCGCAGGCGGCGGCGTCGCGGGCGGCGTCGAGGCGTCGCCACCGGTATTCCAGCAATGACCGGGTCACGGCGGGCAGATGTGTGGTGATCGTCGGCAGGACGAACAACTCGTCCCAGAAAACATGGCCGCGGTAGCCCTCACCGTTCAGACCCCGGGCCGGGACACCGGTGTCGAGGTCTTCGCTGTGTGGGCTGATGGTCTGCATCAGGTGGAACAGGTGCAGATTCAGCACCAGCTGGAGTTCCCGGTCGGTGTCGAGCTGGATGCGGAACCGATCCCACAATCGCCGCCACGCCGCCTCGTGCCCCCCAAGCAGATCGGCCACGCCGCCGGGGACACGGTCGAGCTCGCCGAGAACACTCAACCCCGGGCTCGCGATGGCTGCGTCCTTGGAGGTGGCGATCGCGGCGGTCTTGTCGAGCACCACCGGTTGGTCGTCGTGGACCTCGAGGCGGAAGTGATGCGCAGGGATGGCGGCGGTCGTTTCGGTGCGTCTGCCCCGCACGTCCCCGCTGCGCACGCGGGTGCGCACCGCCGTGGCGATCCGGATGCGAATCTGGCTGGTGTAGGTCTGTACCAGCAACACGTCCGGCTGGACATGTCGAATCGTGGTCGCGGTCAGGTGCCGGCTGGCCAGGGCTGCATAGTCCGCGACGTTCGAGTTGGTCACCGTGGGATCGATGCCGGATCTCACTGCCAGCGTGCCGTTCCAGCCGAGGGGGATCAGCGTGGTCTCGAGCGCCGCCAGACGGAATCGGTGCATCGAGACCACACGTCGTTGCCGTACCTGCAGACGCCGTCCCTGCTCGTCGCGCAGACGTACCTCGCGGGTGAGCAGTCCACGGCGCAGATCCAGAACCCGGTGCTCGTCCTCGACGGTCAGGCCGCCGTCGGACCACCAGGGCCCCGATTCGATCCGCACGTCCAGCCACAGCCAGTTGGCGCTGTTGACCAGATGCTCGTCTTCGACCATCCGTCCATGCACCGTGCTCTTGAGCCGGTTGTACACCCCGGCCAGATACGTTCCCGGGTAATGGGTGTCGTCGGCCCGGCGCTCGGGGGCGGCGCCCCGTACACCCATGTACCCATTCCCGAGAGCGGTCAGCACCTCCCGGTGGCCCTCGTGCGCGGGATCGAAGCCGCGGTAGGTCAACTGCCACGGATCGGCGCGACTCGCCCCGAGATCCAACTCCGACACGTCCCCGAGGACCATGTCCGCGCCCGCCGCCTCGAGAAGTCGGCGGTTCCCCCCGCGGTCGATCCCGACGACCAGCGCAAATCCCCCCCGCCGGGCCGCCTCGATACCGGACCCGGCGTCCTCGACCACGACCGCTCGGCTGGGCGGAACTCCGAGCTCTTCTGCGGCGTGGAGGAACATCGCCGGGTCCGGTTTGCCCGACAGATGTCGCTCGTCGGCGACCACACCGTCGACGATCACGTCGAACATCGCCTCGAGGGCGGCCGCGGACAGGACGGTGGTGGCGTTGCGGCTGCTGGTGACCACTGCGGTGGCGACCCCGCTGGTATGCAGGCGCTGCAGTAGTGCGACCGCGCCGGGGTACACGTGCACTCCCTGTTCGGCGAGCAACGTGTGGTACCGGCTGTTCTTCCGATTACCGAGCGCATGGACGGTCCATGCGTCCTCCGGGTCGTCGGCGGCGCCGAGGGGAAGGCTGATCCCGCGTGCGGCAAAAAACGTCGCGACCCCGTCCGACCGCGGTCTGCCGTCGACATAACGGCGGTACTCGTCGACGGCATCGAACGGAGCCTGCGCCGTCCCGGCGCGCGGGTCGCGTAGCGCCTCGTCGAAGGTCTCCTTCCATGCCCGTGCATGCAGGTCCGCGGTATCGACGAGCACCCCGTCCATGTCGAAGATCACCGCGGAGTAGGGATATTGGGCATGACCGCCGGAATCGGTCCGGCCGTCCGCTTCCGCCGGGATGGTGGGCGCCGTCTGCGGAGGGGCACTGTGGTCCTTCGGCAGCGCCGAACCGTTGCCGCTCACGGGGTGTCCCGAACCGGCGATACCGCAGCGCAGGGATCGTCGGGGGAGGCGCTCCATTGCCAGTTCCGGATCTCGGGCATGTCCTCACCGTAGCGTCGGATGTACTGGCGGTGCGCGATCAAGGTGTTCTTCAGTCTTTCCCGCGCGTGGGCGCCAGCGTCCCGCAGGTGAGGCAACAGATCCAACGCGGTGATCGCCAGATGGAATCGGTCGATCCGGTTGAGCACACACATGTCGAAGGGGGTGGTGGTGGTGCCCTCCTCGACGTATCCCCGGACGTGCAGGTTGGCGTGATTGGTACGTTTGTAGGTCAGCCGGTGGATCAGCCAGGGATAGCCGTGGTAGGCGAATACGACCGGCGTGGCCCGGGTGAACAACGCGTCGAAGTCGGCATCGGACAGCCCATGCGGATGGTCGTCGGCATGTTGCAGACGCATCAGATCCACGACGTTGACCACCCGGATCGCCAACTCGGGGAACAGTCGGCGCAGGATGTCCACGGCGGCGAGCGTTTCCAAGGTCGGTACGTCCCCGGCGCAGCCGAAGACAATGTCGGGTTCGCGACCGCAGTCGGTCCCCGCCCACCCCCAGATCCCGATCCCCTTGGTGCAGTGGGCGATCGCGTCGTCGGCGGACAGATACTGCAGTTGCGGTTGCTTGCCGGCGACGATGAGGTTGACGTACTGGCGACTGCGCAGGCAGTGATCGGCCACCGACAGGAGGGTATTCGCGTCCGGCGGCAGATAGACCCGTACCACGTCGGCCTTCTTGTTCACCACGTGGTCGATGAACCCTGGGTCCTGATGGGAAAACCCGTTATGGTCCTGGCGCCACACGTGCGAGGTCAGCAGGTAGTTCAAGGACGGTATCGGGTGACGCCAGGCAATGGCGTTGGTGGTCTTGAGCCACTTGGCGTGTTGATTGAACATCGAGTCGATGATGTGTACGAATGCCTCGTAGCAGGAGAACACGCCGTGTCGTCCGGTCAGCAGATACCCTTCGAGCCAACCTTGGCACAGATGCTCGGACAGCACCTCCATCACCCGTCCGTCCGGAGCAAGATGCTCGTCGAGGTCGGTGATCGGCAGAGCCCACGCTCTGTCGGTGGCCTCGAGCACCGCCTCCAGCCGATTGGAGTTGTTCTCGTCGGGCGCGAAGACCCGGAACCGCGTCATGTTCTCGGCCATGACATCGCGCAGTAGGCGCCCCAGGATCCGGGTCGATTCGGCGACAGTGACTCCCGGTTCGGTGACCTCGATCGCATATCTGCGGAAATCCGGCATCTTCAGCGGGCGCGGGCCCCCGCCGCCGTTGGTGTGCGGGTTGGCGCTCATGCGCCGATCTCCCGGTGGATGCAGCTCGGCGATCTGGGGAAACGGTGCACCGTCCCGGTCGAACAATTCCTCGGGGCGATAGCTGCGCAACCACTGCTCGAGCACCGTTCGGTGCGAGGCGTCGTCTCGCGCGTTACCGAACGGCACCTGATGCGAGCGCCAGGATCCTTCGACGCGGTGACCGTCGACCTCGACGGGCCCGGTCCATCCCTTCGGGGACCGCAGCACCAGCATCGGCCATCGGGGGCGTTCGGCTCTATCGTCGCGGCGCGCTCGTGAATGGATCACGGCGATATCGTCGAGGGCCCGGTCGAGCGCTGCGGCGAACTGTTGGTGCATCCGTTCGGGGTCGTCGCCCTCGACGAAGTACGGGACGTGACCGTATCCACGCAACAGCGATTCGAGCTCGTCGGAGTCGATCCGTGACAACACGGTGGGATTTGCGATCTTGTAGCCGTTCAGGTGCAGAATGGGCAGCACCGCACCGTCCCGGGACGGATCGACGAACTTGTTCGAATGCCAGCTCGCCGCCAGGGGACCCGTCTCGGCCTCTCCGTCTCCGATGATCACCGCGACCACCAGGTCGGGGTTGTCGAACGCGGCACCGTAGGCGTGGGCCAGGGCATATCCCAGCTCACCGCCTTCGTGGATGGACCCCGGCGTCTCGGGTGCGACATGGCTGGGAATCCCGCCGGGGAACGAGAACTGGGTGAACAGCCGCCGCATGCCGTCTTCGTCGCGGGAGATATCGGGATACACCTCGATGTAGGTGCCTTCCAGCCACGCGGCGGCGACCGGTCCCGGCCCGCCGTGGCCGGGGCCCATCACGTACATCATGTTCAGATCGCGGGCGGTGATGGCGCGATTGAGGTGGGCGTAGATGAAATTCAACCCGGGCGTGGTGCCCCAGTGGCCGAGTAGTCGCGGTTTGATGTGCTCCGGTCGCAAAGGTTCACGCAACAGCGGGTTGCCCATCAGATAGATCTGGCCCACCGACAGGTAGTTGGCGGCTCGCCACCAGGCGTGGATGCGATCGAGGTCTTCGTCGTCGAGAGGTTGCGCTGTTTCCGGCTGGCTGGTCGTCACGGATACTGCACCACTTTCTTTTTCACATCGCTGACGTGTCCGTTTCCCAAAGGCGGGCGGCTGTTCCGCTGAGGATTCAGTTCAGTTCACAGGCAGGATCAGCTCACATACTGACCACCGGGCGTCATGCCGACAGATCCACGCCCGGCCGTGTGCGCATCCGGCGGCCGTCTTCTCGTCCTCGAGGCCGGACTGCGGGGTTGCGTCCATCAGGATGGTGTACGAG
>NZ_PCZU01000296.1:18399-18983 GCF_002887785.1 Rhodococcus sp. ENV425 | reverse complement strand
GATGATCCTCGACGGCGGGCTGACCGACAGTTTCGACGCCGCCGGGCCGTTGCTGGCTGCGCTGGGGTGGCTGGTCGGGCTCACTGCGGTGGCGGCCTGGTTGTTCCACCGGGCCCCGGCGAGCCCGCCGCGGCCCGGCGCCGGGCTCTGAACCACCCGGCGGTCAGTAGCTGGCAACGGTGAGCAGCGCGACCGTGTCGGCGACGGCGTCGATCCGGTGCCGGGTGCGGGGTAAGGCGATCAGGTCCCCGCTGCGTCCGTCCCAGCTCGTCCGGTCGGCGACGACACGGATGCGCCCGCGCAGGATGTACACCGTGGCCTCACCGGGACTGACGTGCTCGGCCATGGACTGTCCGGCCTGCAACGCCACGAGAGTCTGCCGCAGCACGTGTTCGTGCCCGCCGTAGACGGTCTCGGCGCTGCGGCCGCTGGGCGCGGCGGCGGCATGCGCGGCCAGGTGCCGGGCGAGCGCATCGAGCGCAAGCTTCTTCATCGCCGCTCCCGGGGACCGGTGCCGGCGTGCACGGCACCCCGCGGAGGGGTGGTGCGCGCGCTGCTGCGGGCGCCTGCGGCGGTGGGCAGGT
>NZ_PCZU01000296.1:18058-18389 GCF_002887785.1 Rhodococcus sp. ENV425 | reverse complement strand
GCTGGAGGCGGTCAGCGTACCGCCGTGGGCTTCGACCAGGGCGCGGGCGATGGTCAATCCGATGCCGCTGCCGCCTTCTTGCCGTCGGCGGGCGGGGTCGGCACGGTAGAACCGGTCGAACAGATGACTCAGGTGCTCGGCGGCGATGCCGTCGCCGGTGTCGGTGACGGTGATCCCGGCTTCTCCGTCGACGGCGGTGGTGGCGACGGTGACCGTGCCCCCGGCGGGGGTGTGCCGCAGGGCGTTGTCGAGCAGATTGCCCAGCACCTGCCCGATCCGGTCCGGGTCGACCGTGACCGCGGCGGGGTGCTCGACGTCTTCGACCAGGGCG
>NZ_PCZU01000296.1:17447-18048 GCF_002887785.1 Rhodococcus sp. ENV425 | reverse complement strand
GGCGGCGTAGCGGTCGGCGGCGACGCGGACCGCGGCGTCGACGAGGGTGCGGGTGTCGGTGGGCACGGGCGTGACGGACAGCCGGCCCTCTTCGGCGCGCGAGACCGCGCCCATGTCCTCGGCGAGCCGCCCGAGCCGGGCGGTGCTCGACCGCAGGACCGCGAGGGTCTCGGCGTCGGGAACCCGGATGCCGTCTTCGAGGGCCTCGATGTGGGCATCGAGTGTGGCCAGCGGGGTGCGCATCTCGTGCGCGAGATCCGAGAGCATGCGCCGCCGGGTGGTTTCGACCGAGTCCAGCCGATCGGCGAGCTGGTTGAACGTCTCGGCGAGCTGGTCGAATTCGTGCCCGAGACCGGGTCCGGGCAGACGCACGTCGTAGTGGCCGCCGGCGATCTCGGTGGCCGAGGTGGCCACGCCGGTGACCGAGCGCTGCACCCTGCGGGTGAAATACCAGCTCACCGCCAGCGCCATCAGCGCCGAGACCACCAGCGCGATGGCCAACGAGATGATCATCGCCGAAGTGAACGCCTCCTCGACGTGCGCCGCCTCGGTCGAGACGTGCTCGATACCTGCCTGCTCGAGGTGGTTGTGGAACAGTCCT
>NZ_PCZU01000296.1:12129-17437 GCF_002887785.1 Rhodococcus sp. ENV425 | reverse complement strand
GCTGATCGCGCCGCCGACGACGACGATCGCCTGCGCGGCCAGTAGCCGGCTGCCGAATCCGACACTGCGGCGCCCGGGCCTCCGCCCTGCTGCCGCCGGTGGGGGTGGTGTGGTCACTGCCCGGCTCCCATGCGGTATCCGACCCCGCGCACGGTGCGCACGAACACCCCGCGGGTGGCGTCGTCGCCGAGTTTGCGGCGCAGGTGCCCGATGTGCACGTCGACCAGGTGTTCGTCACCGACCCAGCTCGGCCCCCACACCGCGGTGATGAGCTGCGCCCGGGTGAACACCATGTTGGGGTGTGCGGACAGCGCGGCGAGGAGGTCGAATTCGGTGCGGGTCAAGGCGATCGGGGTACCGTCGACCCACACCTCGCGGCCGGCCGCATCGAGGGTCAACGACCCGAACGTACGGCGGCCGGTATCGGTGCCGGACTGCGCGGGGGTGCGGCCGTCCCCGGTCGAGGGTCGGGGGCGCCGCAACATGGCCTGGATGCGGGCGATGAGTTCACGCGGACTGAAGGGTTTGGTCATGTAGTCGTCGGCGCCGACCGACAGGCCGACCAGGGTGTCGATCTCGTCGGCGCGGGCGGTGAGCATGACGACGTAGGCGTCGGAGAACGTGCGCAGCTGCCGGCACACCTCGATCCCGTCCAGACGCGGCAACCCCAGATCGAGCACCACGACATCCGGATCGACCTGCCGGGCGCGCTCGACGGCGTCGAGCCCGTCGTGCACGAGCGTGACCTCGCAGCCGGCGCGTTCGAGGTAGGTGCCCACCACCCGGGCCAGCGCCACTTCGTCTTCGACCACCAGCGCCCGCAGGCCGCTCGGGGGGACCGCTGCGCTCGAGGCAGAGGCGGGGACGAGCTGATCGGAACCGGAGGCCATGTCCCATCGTGACCGCCGCGGCGGGCCGGTGGCGACGTTCTTCAGCGAACCTTCATCGAACGCCAACCCGCGGCGTCGGGTAACGGGCCCAGACTCGGATCCGGGCCTTTCGAGGAAAGGAGCGGCCGTGATGTGGGGATCGGGCGCAGTGGGCTGGGCCGGCTGGATGGTGATGGCGCTGACGATGATCGGTTTCTGGGCGTTGGTGGCCTTCGGCATCGCCGCGCTGTTCCGCACCGGTCACCGCACCGGCACCCCGCCACCGCCGGCCGATCCGCTGCGCGTCCTCGACGACCGTTTCGCACGGGGCGAGATCGACGCCGACGAGTACCAAGCCCGGCGGCGGGCGCTGCGTCCCTATCGGTGAGCGGCGCCGACCTCGTGTCGTCCGTTGTCGTCCCAACGTTTCCAGGAGATGTGTGTGGTGCAGATGTCCCGCCGTATGTTTCTGCTCGGTGCGTCCGCGGCCGCCGGGGCGATGGCCCTCGGTGGGCCGGTCGGCTGCGCCCGCCCCGGTGTAGCGGGAAATCCGGTCGGGCCGGGCGCCGAGGCGGTGCGCCGGCTCGAGGCCCAACGCCGTACCACCGGGCAGGCGGTGGTCGCCGCGCAGGTGACGGCGCGGCCTGTGCAGGTCGACCTCGGCGGTACGGTTGTCTCGACCTGGGGCTACGGTGACACGCTGCCCGGTCCGCTGCTGCGGGCCCGGGCCGGGGATCTGCTGCAGGTGCGGGTCGACAACCGACTCGAGGCCGACACCAGCATCCACTTCCACGGCATCGCGATGAGCAACGACATGGACGGGGTACCGGGGCTCACGCAGGAGCCCATCGTCGCCGGGGAGTCGTTCACCTACGAATTCACGCCCCCGCATCCGGGCACCTACTTCTACCACTCGCATACCGGGCTGCAGCTCGACCGCGGCCTGTACGGGGTGGTGGTGATCGACGACCCGGCCGAGCCCGGCGGTTATGACGACGAATGGGTCGTCGTGCTCGACGACTGGGTCGACGGCACCGGCCGCACCCCCGACGATGTCGCCCGCGAACTCGGCATGCCGGCCCCCGGCCGGCCCGCCCCCCGCGCGGGTGGGATGGGCTCGATGATGGACCACGGCGCGATGGGCGGCATGGGCTCGATGATGGGTGCAGAGAGCATGCGCTCGGACCTGCTCGGCGGTGCCGGCGACGTGAACTACCCGTACTACCTGCTCAACGGCCGCACCCCCGTCGACCCGGTGACCCTGACCGCCGCCCCGGGGCAGCGGGTGCGGATCCGGCTGGTCAATGCCGCCTCGGACACCGCCTTCCGCGTCGGGCTCGGTGGACATGCGATGACGGTCACCCACAGTGACGGTTTCCCCGTGTCCCCCCGGAACACCGACGCGGTGCTGATCGGTATGGGCGAACGGTTCGATGTGCTGGTCACCCTCGCCGACGGGGTGTTCCCGCTCTACGCCGCCGCCGAAGGCAAACCCGGCCACGCGGTGGCCGTCGTGCGCACCGCCGCCGGGACGGCCACCACCGATACCCGGCCCGGCGAGCTGGATCGGCGGGTGCTGCTCGGCACCGCCCTGTCCCCGGCCGAGCAGGTGCGGCTGCACCGACGATCCCACGACAACTACCTGAGCGTCGACATGGGCGGCACGATGGCCCCGTACCGGTGGATGCTCAACGGCGCTACCTTCCCCGACACCGCGCCGCTGACCGTCGCCCAGGGACAACGGGTACGGATGCGGTTACGGAACATGTCGGCCATGTTCCACCCGATGCACGTGCACGGACACACCTTCGCCCTGGTCGACGGCGGAGCCCGCAAGGACACCGTGACGGTGCGTCCGATGCAGACTGTGGAAATCGAGTTCGACGCCGACAACCCGGGCCAGTGGGCCCTGCACTGCCACAACGCCTACCACCAGGAAGCCGGAATGATGACGACCCTGTCCTACCGCGCCTGAGAAGACGGAGCCTGCGTATGACGACTCCTCCCGGCGAGCACCCCGCCACCGCCGAAGCCATGAGCACCCCACCGGTGGCCGTGCCGGCCCGCAAGGGCCCGCCGGCCGCGACCTGGAACGCCGTGTCCGCGGCCCTCGGCACGGTGATGGGGCTGGCGCCGCACGTGCTGCACCACGTCGGCCTGATCGCCGGGGCCGCGCTGGTCACCGGCGCCGGGGGCAACCTGTTGTTCTTCGCCCTCGGGGTGGTGTTCTCGATTCCGCTGCTGCGCCGGCTGTTCCGGCGGTTCCACACCTGGAAGGCCCCGGCGATCGCCCTGGTGGTGTTCGCGGCGATGTTCTCGCTCTCGGCGTTCGTGCTCGGACCGGCTCTGACCGGCCCCTCGGCCCCGAACCCTGCGCCGGCGCCGGGACCGAGCTCGGTGCCGACCACCACCGTCCCGGCCGACCACGGCGAACACCACAGCGGCTGAGGGACTGTAACCGCAGGGCCCGGCGGTACCCGTTTCGGGGGATGCAGAGTCTTCAACAGATCTTCACCGAACCACCAGCCGAAACCCCCACCGCGGCGGGAAGAGTCATCGGCGCACGGCTCCGGTACCCACCGACCCGCACATCCGGAATCCGAGGAGGCGAGATGGCTGATCATCGCCGGGGCACTGGTACCGACGAGCACGGACCCTGACCGAGACCCGGACTTCTTCAACGGATCTTCATCCAACCACCAGAAGATGCCGGGGCGGGGCGGGGCAGACTCGGACTCGATCAGCGATGACCGTTCACCGGTGTCGGCTACCGGTACTGCGGTTCGGCGGAACCGCACTGCGTACGGGGGCGAGTAATGCGTCCCCGCTATCAGAGGGAGGGACCGGATCGAATGAACCGAACCACCGTTCTCGAAGTAGGCGGCCTGCACTGGGCGACGTCGACGCCGGCCATCGAATCGACCCTGCTGCGCCGACCGGGCGTGACCGCGGTGGAGGCCAACGCGGTGAACCAGACCGCCACCGTCACCTACGATCCGGACCGCACGTCGGTGGCGGAGCTGTCGAAATGGGTGCGGGACTGCGGCTATCACTGCGCCGGCCGCTCGGTGCCCGAGCACGTGTGCGACCCGATGAGCGAACCGGCTCCGGGCCCGGGCACACCCGCACATCCCCCGCAGCCGGCGGCGCACGAGATGCCCGGCGGGCACACCGCGCAGGAGCTGATGGGTCACGGCGGTCACGCCGGGATGTCGATGGACGCCATGGTCCGCGACATGCGCAATCGGTTCCTGGTGGCGTTGGTGCTGTCGATCCCGATCATGTTGTGGTCGCCGATGGGTCGCGAGATGTTCGGGTTCACCGTCCCGGCGCCGTTCGGCCTGCGCGACGACGTGTTCACCCTGTTGCTGAGCCTGCCGGTGATCTTCTACTCGTCGTGGATCTTCTTCGACGGCGCCTACCGGGCGCTGAAGGCCCGGACCCTGGACATGATGGTGCTCGTCGCCGTCGCGATCGGCACCGGCTGGCTCTACAGCGTGGGCGTGACACTGACGGGCGGCGGCGAGGTGTTCTACGAGGCCGCCTCCGTGCTGGCGAGCTTCGTGCTGCTCGGGCACTGGTTCGAGATGCGCGCCCGCGGCGGCGCCAACGATGCCATCCGGACCCTGCTCGAACTCGCCCCGCCGATGGCGGTGGTACTGCGCGACGGGCAGCCGGTGGAGATCCCCACCGCCGAGGTCGTGGTCGGGGACCTCCTCCTGATCCGACCGGGGGCGAAGATCCCGGTCGACGGCACCGTCGAGACCGGCAGTTCCGAGGTCGACGAATCCATGGTCACCGGGGAATCCCTGCCGGTGACCAAGGCCGAAGGGTCCGAGGTGATCGGTGCGTCGATCAACACCACCGGCACCCTGCGGGTACGGGCGACCAAGGTCGGCTCCGACACCGCGCTCGCGCAGATCGTCGCGCTGGTGCAGGAGGCCCAGAATTCCAAGGCACCCGGCCAGCGCCTGGCCGATCGCGCCGCATTCTGGCTGGTGCTCGTCGCCCTGATCGGGGGGCTGGGCACGTTCGTGGTGTGGTGGGCGGTCGAAGGGGATGTGCAGCGGGCGCTGCTGTTTGCCATCACCGTCGTGGTGATCACCTGCCCCGACGCGCTCGGGTTGGCCACCCCGACCGCGATCATGGTCGGCACCGGTCTCGGCGCCCAGCGCGGCGTGCTGTTCAAGAACGCCACCGCCCTCGAGACCTCGGCCCGCATCGACACCGTGGTGATGGACAAGACCGGCACCTTGACCAAGGGCGAGCCGGAGGTCACCGACGTCGTCGTCGACGGTCTCACCGAGGACGAGCTGCTGACTCTGGTGACGGCGGTCGAACGCGAATCCGAGCATCCTCTCGCCGGTGCGATCGTGCGCTATGCCGCCGCCCGCGGCCTTCCCGCGGTGTCGTTGGAGAACTTCCGCAACGTGCCCGGA
>NZ_PCZU01000296.1:1506-12119 GCF_002887785.1 Rhodococcus sp. ENV425 | reverse complement strand
TGCGGTCGCCGAGGTGGCGGGCCGGCGGGTCGCCGTCGGCAACCGCAAACTCATGGTCGCCGAGAATGTCGACTTCGGCGCGTTGATGGACCGGCGCGACGAGCTGGCTTCGACCGGCCGCACCGCGGTCCTCGTCGCTGTCGACGGCCGCGGCGTCGGGGCGATTGCCCTGGCCGACGCCGCCCGGGAGACCTCGGCCGAGGCGGTGGCGTCGCTGCACGAACTCGGCATCGAGGTGGTCATGCTCTCCGGCGACAACGTGGCCACAGCCCGCCGCATCGCCGGACAACTGGGCATCGACACCGTCATCGCCGAGGTGCTGCCCGGCGACAAGGCCGACAAGATCGCCGAACTGCAAAGAGCCGGGAAGAAGGTCGCCATGGTCGGCGACGGCGTCAACGACGCACCCGCCCTCGCGCAGGCGGATCTGGGGATCGCCATCGGTGCCGGCACCGACGTCGCGATCGAAACCGCCGATCTGGTGCTGATGCGCTCGGACCCGCTGGATGTGCCGATTGCGCTGCGCATCGGCCGGGGCACCTTGCGCAAGATGCGGCAGAATCTCGGCTGGGCGGTCGGTTACAACGTCATCGCGCTGCCGATCGCCGCCGGCGTGTTCGAACCCGCCTTCGGGCTGGTGCTGCGCCCGGAGATCGCGGCGCTGTCGATGTCCGGCTCGAGCCTGATCGTCGCGGTCAATGCGCTGATGCTCAAGCGGCTGCGGTTGCCGTCCCCACCGCAGGAGCAGCCGGCGCCGCGCCCGGCACCGGAGCCGATCCCTACCAGCCCGCACCGCTGACCTCACCGCGGTGTCGGCGCATCCAGGGGTCGACGCCAGGGTGGGATCGGGTGGCCGGCGCGGCCGTAGGATCGGTGGTGTGGTCCTCGTGTACGAGATCGCGCTCGTGCTGGTGTCCGTGCTGATCGTCTGGTTCTCGGTCTACGTGCTGTACCGCCTGGTCACCGACGACTCCGACGGTCGCCACTACCGCCGCTGACACCGCCGCTCCTGAACCCGGCGCACCTGAGGTGGGCAGGGCGATTCGACCTGACTGCGGTCTTCACGCCCCCGGGCCGGGCCGATGGGTGTGCAGGGCGTCGAGACGGCGCCGGTACTCGTCCTCGTCGATCTCGCCGCGGGCGAAGCGCATGGCCACAATCTCTTCCGGCGTCGGGGCATAGGGCGCCGGCGGTGGTGTCGACCGGGGAGTCGCGGCGCGCACCAGCATCACGATGCCGACGATCACCAACGCCCAGAACGCCACCATCCCGACGGTCATGAGCACATAACCCCAACCGTTCATGCCGTTGCCGTACCAGAACATCATCGAAACCACCCTTCCTCGCCCTCGGTCGGCGCTACCGGACACCGGCTGTCCGACCCGGTCGGCCGCAGCACCGGCACCCCGCGTGGGGCAGCGGTGCGCGGTCCCGGTGTGTTCGCTGTCCACGGTGCCCGGCCTCGATGAGCTCTTCGCCGTCGTTTCCGTGAAGATCTGCTCAAGAACAGCGGCGATGGTCGCCCAGGCGTCCGGGTCGGTCGCCGATTGCCGGAGGGGCCGGGGCGGGAAGGGGCCGCAGCGTCCACGGTCCGGGCACGGAGCGCCGTGTGACCCCGGCTCCGGGCTCGGCGCGGTGGTTCTTCAGGAAATCTTCACCGAAAGGTCCGAGTTGTCGCCGGGTGCGGCTGCCAGGCTCGGATCCGGACGAGGTGCGGCCGGCCGGTCGGCCGCACCGCAGAGGGCGTATCACACCCGCAGTGGTCCGCGTCCCCCGCCGAGGGGTGAGGCGGGCCGGGTTTGCCGCAGCCGCTGTGGGGGATGCCTTCGCTATCGCGACCGTGGTGTCGGCCCGGTGCGTGTACACGACGGAAAGGAATGTTCTTGTGAGGAAGAAGTCTCTGGCCACCGGCGCCGTGGCGGTCGCTGCGGCGCTCACCCTGGCCGCCTGCAGCGACTCGGGCAACGATCAGGCCTCGCAGGCGAGCCCGTCGGCGACGGCGACCACCAGCGCCTCCGCCGAGACGGCCGCCGACCACAACCAGGCGGATGTGACCTTCGCCCAGCAGATGATCCCGCACCACAGCCAGGCCATCGAGATGAGCGACGTCATCCTGGCCAAGGAGGGCATCGACCCGCGGGTGACCGAACTGGCCCAGCAGATCAAGGCCGCCCAGGGCCCGGAGATCGAGCAGCTGCAGAGCTGGCTCACCGACTGGGGGCAGCCCACCATGCCCATGGGCACGACCAGCATGCCGATGGCCACTCCGAACATGCCCATGTCGTCCCCCGGGATGGAGATGCCCGGACACGACATGCCGATGCAGTCCACCACGATGCCCGGCGGCGGACAGATGGGTGGCGGCATGAGCGGGATGATGTCGGCCGAGGACATGACCGCCCTGCGCGACGCACAGGGTGTCGACGCGTCCCGCCTGTTCCTGACCCAGATGATCGAACATCACCGCGGCGCGATCGCGATGGCGCAGACCGAGGTCGACTCCGGGCAGAATTCCGATGCGGTGGCCATGGCGCGCACCATCGCCGAGACGCAGCAGCAGGAGATCACCACGATGGAGAACATTTTGTCCTCGTTGTGACCGCGAGAAAGCCGCCGCGATCGCGCGGTCGACACGGTGGGGCCCGGCACGCGGACGTGCCGGGCCCCACCGGTCAGCGGGGAGCACCGCCCGGTCCGACCGCGTCAGTTCAGTGTGTACAAGACCTCGGCCGTGGCGGCGTAGGCGGTGTCGAACCCGGTGGCGGTCAGCGCCTCCACCTGCCCGACGAAGGCCCGCTGCTCCCAGGCGGCGCCGTCCCGGCTGCGCCAGGCGTAGCCGTCGGCATCGATGCCCCACAGCCCGTCGCCGGTGCCGGCCAGCAGCACGAGGGCGGGTGCGTCCTCGACCGGGGTGAAGGTGCGTGCCAGGTCGGTGCTGCGCTCGAGCCCGGCCGGCGTGATCGCCCACACCGCGTCCGGGGTCAGGGCCAGGGCCGCGGCCGCCACGGTGGCACCGGCGCTCCAGGTGGCGCCGGCGTCGGTGGACACCCGGATGCCGCGGGTGCCGTCGAAACCGACCACCACGGTGCCGTCCGTGGCCAGGGCGTGGAAATCCACCTCTCCGAGCAGGGACCGGTCGGTCCAGGTGCGCCCGCCGTCGTCGCTGCGGCGCAAACCCAGCGGGTTGGGGCCGGGGTTCGACGGACCCGGATGGCCCGAGGCGACCAGCACGTCGCTGCCGGACACCCCGGCCAGCCCCATCAGATCGTCGTCGGAGGTGCCGACCTCGGTGGTGGCGCCGGACGGCGCGACCGCGACCAGTCCGCTGTGGGTGCCGGCCAGGATCGTGCCGGCGGAATCGACGCTCATCCCGTGCACGTGATCGAGCGCCGGGGACAACGCAACGCGCGGTGCGGTGGCGGCGCCGGAGGGTACGGTCGCCGCGCGAGGGGTGTCGGGGGACGAGCATCCGGCCACGAGCAGGGCAGCTGCGGCCAACGCCGACACCGCGCCCGGCAGGCTCGTCCAGGTGCGCGCACGCGCCTTGAGGTCCATGGAGAACTGGTCGCGATTCATGCAGCTCGCTGCCGGAGCTGTTCGCGCACCCGCAGGCGCTCCTGCTCGGTCAGCACGATCGTCAGCGGCGACAGGTTCCGCATCTCCGCTCCTCTCACACTCGACAGACCGAGTGCCCTCAGTGTAGGGGGACGGTAGCGGTCGAGAGCACGCGAGATTCGGGCAACCCCCGGCACCGGAGCCTGGGGCGCCGCCCGGCGGCGACGACGCGCCTGCTGCGGGCACACCCGATACGGCCCCGGCAACAAGAGCGCCACCGGAGGGGAAGACCCCGGCGCCGCACCCGCAAGCCCCACCCTGCCGCGCCCGGCCGACGGCGGGCACTGGGGCGGGACCGGGCGGTCCGTCGCCCCGACCGCCGGGGTGATCACCTCCACCTTCGGGGACGGGCGGGGACACGGAGGCATCGACATCGCCAATACCATGGGCGCACCGATCGTCGCCGTCGCCGACGGGGAGGTCATCAGCGCCGGACCGGCACAGGGCTACGGGCTGTGGGTACGCATCCGGCACGACGACGGCACGGTGACCACCTACGGCCACAACAACACCAACCTGGTGACGGCCGGGCAACGAGTCGAAGCCGGGCAGAAGATCGCCACCGTCGGAGATCGCGGCAACTCCACCGGACCCCACTTGCACTTCGAGGTCGAAGACCGCTCCGGCGCCAAGACCGACCCGGCGCAGTGGCTGGCCGACCGCGGCACCCCCATCATCGCTGCGGACTGACCTCCGAGCGGGCAACCGCACCGCCCCACTGGCACAGCCGCAGCGCACCCACGCCGGGCGGCGCACGACAGCTCGAATGAACCGGTGCCACGCCATGCGCGCCGGCAGGTTCCGAAGTGCGGGGGTGCTGCGGCCCACTCCTGCCGTGTCCGGACACCGAAAGTCGAGATCTCGTGAAGATCTGTTGAAGAAGACGGATCTCGCAGGCGAGGTGGCACATCGGGGAACAACAGAGCGCCATAGTGGGACGATCCCGCCCCCGAGGGTTACTCGGCTCCAGAAAGGTCACGGCCGTGAACATGATGGGCATGATGGACCAGGCGCACACCCTGCTGCACCAGCTGATGATGTGGCTCCACCAGATGGGCGGGATGCCCATGATGAACATGCCGATGTAGCGCCGCCGCTCGCCGACCACCCGGGTCTCGGCCCCGGCAACGGGCACCGGCCCGGCAGGCAATCCCGGCCATCTACAGCGGAAAGTCACAACGGCGAGGGCGCCCACACGGTCGCCTGCGCTCGGCGTGCCGCGACCGGTACTGCGGCGCTCGTCGCCGGTTCACACGTCCAGCGTCACCGAGCACGACCACCCTTCCGGTCCTCGGTCGAGGCGCAGCTCGTGGAGCGACACCGCCTTCGGGACCGCACCGATCTGGGGCACCGCGGCGGCGTCGACCATCGAGAACCGCGCCTCCGCTGTGCCGCCGCCGGATTCGACGACCACGTCGATCGGGATCTCCCCGGCCGTGTCGAGCAGATAGATCACCTCGTCGAGCACCGCGACGAGCAGGTCCTCGTCGCCGTCGGCCGTCAACGGGCGGTTGCGGACCCGGCCGGGTCCCGCGGACGAGATGTCGGCGAAGCTCGCGACGGCGCCGCGCACCGCCTGCGCGATGCACTCGTCACGGGTCGGTGCCCACGCCTCGATGCGCAGATCCGCCGTGTGCGGCACCGACCGGTACCCGCTTCCGTTCATGATTCGCTCCCGGGCCTGTGCAGCAGGCACTGCAGATCTTATGGTGGAACGAGGCCGCCGACGTCGCGTTCCCGCCCCCGGATCGGACAGTGATGAGGATCGTCGAGGAGACCCCGTACCGGTTCCGGATCGATCGGGCCGGCGCGATGCGCGTACCCGGGATCGTCTTCGCCGCCCGGTCCCTGCTCCCCGTCGCGGAGGGGGACGAGGCGCTCACCCAGGTCGCCAACGTCGCGACGCTGCCCGGCATCGTCACCGCGTCGTTCGCCATGCCGGACGTGCACTGGGGTTACGGCTTTCCCATCGGCGGGGTCGCGGCGACGGACATCGACGACGGCGGCGTCGTCTCCCCCGGCGGCGTGGGCTTCGACATCTCGTGCGGCGTACGGCTCCTGATCGCACGCGACGCGGACCGGTCCGCCCTCGCGTCGCGCCTGGGTGTGTTGATGGACCGGCTCGGTCGCGTCGTACCGCGCGGCATGGAGACCCGGGGCGTGTGGGAACTCCCGGACCGTACCGTGCTGCGGCAGGTGCTCGCGGGCGGCGCCCGCTTCGCGGTGGAGCAGGGGCACGGCGTCGCCCGCGACCTCGAGCGGTGTGAGGACCGTGGCGTGTTGGACGGCGCCGACCCGGACTCGGTGAGCGACCGTGCCGTCGAGCGGGGCCTCGGTCAGCTCGGCAGCCTCGGGTCGGGAAACCACTTCCTCGAGGTCCAGGCCGTCGAGCGGATCTTCGATCCGGACACCGCGCGGCTGATGGGGCTCGACGTGGGCACGGTGTGCGTGATGATCCACTGCGGATCCCGCGGCCTGGGCCACCAGATTTGCACCGACCATGTACGTGAGATGGGTAAGGCAATGGGCCGCTATGGGATTCACGTCCCCGACCGGCAGCTGGCGTGCGTTCCGGTCCGGTCGCCGGAGGGGGAGGCCTATCTCGGGGCCATGGTGGCGGCGGCCAACTACGGCCGGGCCAACCGGCAGTTGCTCACCGAGGCGGCCCGCCGGGTCTTCGAGGAAACGGCCGGCACGACCCTCGACCTCCTCTACGACATCTCGCACAACCTGGCGAAAATCGAGCGGCACGAGGTCGGCGGCCGGGTCCGCGCGCTGTGCGTGCACCGCAAGGGCGCGACGCGGTCCCTGCCGCCGGACCACCCCGACGTGCCCGCCGACCTCACCGATGCAGGGCAGCCCGTGCTCATCCCCGGCACGATGGGCACCGCGTCGTACGTGCTGGCCGGTGTCGCCGGGAACCCGGCGTTCTACTCCACCGCGCACGGGGCCGGTCGGGTGCAGAGCCGGCACCGTGCTGCCCGGCACACCGACGGCCGGGCGGTGCGCGACGCACTCGAGACGCACGGGGTGCTCGTGCGGGGAAGCTCGTGGCGGGGACTCGCCGAGGAGAAGCCGGAGGCGTACAAGGACATCGACGCGGTGGCGGAGGTGAGCGAACGTGCGGGCCTGGCCCGCCGGATCGCCCGGCTCGTGCCGCTCGGCGTCGTCAAGGGGTGAGCGCCGAGCGGCCGGACCGAATGTCACATGCGTTCGATTCGATCGAACGCATGTGACATTCGGTCGCCCACGGACGGTGTCGAGAGTTTCTGCATTGGAAACCGCTGCCCGGCAACTTCTCTCAGGCGATACCGCGGATGGGCCATTGCGGGTCCACGTCCGACGCGTCGCGGCCGAGGCCCGAGAGGTACTCGGCGAAATTGCGTTGCCGCTCCGCGTGCCAGGCCGCCTGGTCCGTCATGATGTCCAGGTCGGCGAGCTGCGGGAAGCGGGTGCACAGCGCCCGCGCCAGTTGCCCGGCCGCGAGTGCGTCCGCCTCGGCCTGATGGGCGGCGGTCAGCGTGACGCCGTACGCAGCGCAGACCGCCTGCAGGGTGCGGCCGCCCTCGCGGCCGCGGTCCATCTCGCGGTCGACGACGTACGGGTCGAACACCAGGCCCGTGGCGAGTCCCGGCAGGCCCAGCCGGCGGCCCTCGGCGTCGATGACCGTCAGGTCGTAACTGGCGTTGAACGCCACGACGATGTGATCGCGGACCCAGGCCTCGCACAGTGCCTCGCGGATCTGGGCGTAGCCGGCCGTGTACTCGAGGCCCTCGGCGCGCGCCCGCTCCGTGGTCACGCCGTGGATCGCCGACGTCTCCTCCGGGATCTCGATGCCCGGATCGAGCAGCCACGTCCGCGACGCGACGGTGTCACCGTCGAGGACGACGACGGACGCGGTCACGATGCGCGCGATCCGCGGATCGCGGTCGGTGGTCTCGAGGTCGAACGCGCAGATCGGTCGATCGGGCCAGTGCGTCATCGGGGGTCCTGTCGTCGGTCGTGCGGGCGGTGAGGGCGGTCACGGCGATTGTGGCCGCAGCCACCGACACCGTCCGCCGGGCGGCGCGACGTCGTGCGCCGGACCGGCCGAAATGGCTCCGTGCGGCACGAAGGCGTACGCTGCTGGTGTTTCGTCAGGCCCCCGGAGCGGTTCCGGGTGATGTGGAGGAGGTGGGACTCGCGATGCGCAGTCGACCTCCGAGTACCGGCTGACGGCAGCCCGTACGCGTCCTTTCGGTGCGCGACGGTTGCCGCCGCGTGTACGTCCCACGGCGAATGCCGTCGCCGTCGTCCCCCGTGCCCCCCGAAAGGCCGTGCCGACATGCTGCCGAACCGTTCCGTCCGTGCCCTGCTGCCGCGTCGCTCCGCGGCGGCGACCGCCGACCCGTCCGCCGGGTTCGGTGCGTCCCTGCACCCCGCCGTCGCGTCGAGTCCCGGCCGTGACGCCGCGGGGGCGGAGAGCAGCATCGTCGACAGCGCGGTCTACCGTGACGGCCGCCGCGTCGCGTCGCCGGCGACACTCGCGCAGGCCCTCGACTGCCTGCCCGAGCCCGGCTCGATGGCGTGGATCGGGATGTACCGGCCCACCGACGCTCAACTCAACGCCGCCGCAGAGCAATTCGGGCTGCACGAACTCGCGGTCGAGGATGCCATCGTCGCGCATCAGCGCCCGAAGCTCGAGCGGTACGGCGACACGCTGTTCGTCGTGCTGCGGGCCGCCCGCTACGTCGACGAATCCGAGCGGGTCGACTTCGGTGAGGTGCACGTCTTCGTCGGCCCGACGTTCGTGCTGACCGTCCGGCACAGCGAATCGCCCGACCTGTCGGCGGTGCGGGACCGGATGGAGAGCGAGCCGGATCTGCTGCGGCTCGGCCCCGAGGCGGTGCTCTACGCGATCCTCGACGCCGTCGTCGACGGGTACGCGCCGGTCGTCGCGGGCCTGCAGAACGACATCGACGAGATCGAGACCGAGGTGTTCAGCGGCGATCCGCGGGTCTCGCGCCGCATCTACGAACTGTCCCGCGAGGTCATCGAGTTCCAGCGGGCGGCCAAGCCGCTGCTCACCGTGCTGTCCGGTCTGTCGTCGGGATTCGCCAAGTACCGCACCGACGACGAACTGCAGCGCTACCTGCGGGACGTCACCGACCACGCCACGACGGTCGTCGAGCAGGTCGACAGCTTCCGTCAGCTGCTCGGCAACATCCTCACGGTCAACGCGACGCTGGTCTCGCAGATGCAGAACGAGGAGATGCGCAATCTCAGCCGGGCGAGCATCGAGCAGAACGAGGAGATCAAGCGGATCTCGGCGTGGGCGGCGATTCTGTTCGCGCCCACGCTGATCGGCACGGTCTACGGGATGAATTTCGACACCATGCCGGAATTGCATTGGGCCGCAGGATATCCCATGGCCCTACTGATGATGGTCATGACGTGCGCGGGGCTCTACGCGATCTTCCGCCGCCGCGGCTGGTTGTAGCCGGCCGCGGCGGACGGCGACCTCAGAGTGTGTCGGTGCAGACCACGAAACGACGCTCGCTGTAGACGAATCCGCCTTCGGAGACGGAGCAGTCGTTCACGTTGTCGGTGTTCTGCAGGATCTCGGTGACCTTCTCCGTCTCGGGGCCGGGCGCGGCGCAGTCGACGCGTTGCGGGTCCTCACCGGAGATGTCCATGCAGCTGTCCACCACCCAGTCGACGTCGAGGCACAGGGCGCCCACCTCGACACCGGCGGAGGACTCGTAGTAGGTCTGGTCGGCGTCCGAGACACACTGCTCGCTGGAGTCGACGATGTCGATCACCTTGTAGTTCGAGTCCATGCTGCCGCAGGTCGCGTTCTCGATGGTCGCGTCGTCGACGGTGCCGCCGAGGCGCACGCAGTCGCCGATCTCGACGTCGATGTCCAGGCCGGAGGAGCCGGGGGACGTCGGTGCCGTGGTAGTGGTCGGACGGCCGGTGGTGGTCCGGGTATCCGATGCACTCGCCGACGTGGTCTCGGACCCGGACTCGGGCACCGCCCGGGGCTCGACGTCCGATCCGCACGCGCCGAGTACCAGAGCCGCCGCGGCCAGCGCGACGGCGGTGCCGCTCACCCGTCGAATGAAGTTCATGGGGGGAGAGCGTACGGAATGTCCGCCTCGGGCGGGAAACGTAGGGTGATTTCTCGCAAATCCGGCGGGCACGAGTCGGCTCGGGGTGCGACCATGGGCCGGTGCAGCTGCCCGTCGCTCCGCCGATCGCACCGATGCTCGCCAAGGCCGTGTCCGAGGTCCCGGCTCAGCCCGCCGACGGCGACCCCGAGTGGTCGTACGAGCCGAAATGGGACGGCTTCCGCGCCGTCGTGTTCCGCGACGGCGACGAGGTGGTGTTCGCCTCGCGCGGCGGCAAGGACCTCGTGCGGTACTTCCCGGAACTGGCGGCGGCGGTGCGGGCCGAGTTGCCCGCCCGGTGCGTCGTCGACGGGGAGATCGTGGTGCCGCGCCCGCGCGACGGCCGGATCCGGCTCGACTGGCAGGCGCTGTCCGAGCGAATCCACCCGGCGGCGAGCCGCATCGCGTTGCTCGCCGAGCAGACCCCCGCGCAGTTCGTCGGCTTCGATCTGCTCGCGATCGGTGACGAGAACCTGATGGAGGCGCCGTTCGCGCGGCGCAGGGAGCGGCTGCGGGCGGTGGTCGGCGGCGGCCCCAGCTGCCACGTCACGGCCGCCACCCGCGACGCGGACACCGCCGGCCGGTGGTTCGCCGAGTTCGAGGGTGCCGGTCTCGACGGGGTCGTCGCCAAGCGTCTCGACGGGCCCTATGTGCCGGACAAGCGGGAGATGCTCAAGGTCAAGCACGCCCGCACCGCCGACTGCGTGCTCATCGGCTACCGGCCGCACAAGAGCATCGACGGGGTCGGGTCCCTGCTGCTGGGCCTGTACGACGGCGGCGACGAACCGGTGATGGTGGGCGGTGCGTCGGCGTTCACCGTCGAACAGCGCAAGGAGCTGCTCGCCGAAC
>NZ_PCZU01000296.1:0-1496 GCF_002887785.1 Rhodococcus sp. ENV425 | reverse complement strand
GACGTCGTCGCCGAGGGGGAGCCGAGCCGGTGGCGGACGGCGGTGGACCGCCGATGGATACCGCTGCGGCCGGAGCGGGTCCTGGAGGTGGCCTACGACCAGATGGAGGGCAACGCCGAGACCGGCCTGCGGTTCCGGCACGCGGCGCGGTTCCTGCGGTGGCGACCGGACCGCGAGCCGCGCAGCTGCACCTTCGAGCAGTTGGACGTGCCGGTGCGGTACGACCTCGGCGACGTCCTCGACCGGACAGGAGTGTGACCTCCGGTGCCCGATGCGAAGCGTTCTCCCGCCGTGGAACTGGACGTCGGCGGCGTGCCCGTCCGCCTGTCCAACCCCGACAAGGTGTACTTCCCCCGGCTCGGAGAGGCCGGCACCAAGCGCCGCCTCGTCGAGTACTACCGGACCGTCGCGACGGCCGGCTCGGCGCCGCTGCTGCAGGCGCTGCGGGAGCGGCCGACACATCTGCAGCGGTTCCCCGACGGGATCGAGGGCGAGGAGATCTACCAGAAGCGGGTGCCTGCCCGCCGGCCCGACCACGTCGCGACGTGCGAGGTGACGTTTCCGTCCGGCCGCACTGCCGACGTGCTGCGGGTGCGCAGCGCGGCGGACGTCGTGTGGGCGGCGAACCTGGGCACCGTGACGTTCCACCCGTGGGCGGTGCGCTGCGGGGACGTCGACCGCCCGGACGAGTTGCGCATCGATCTCGACCCGCAGCCGGGGACCGCGTTCGACGACGCCCGCGCGGTCGCGCTCGAGGTGCTGCGACCGCTGCTCGACGAGCTGGGTCTGGTCGGTTTCCCGAAGACGTCGGGCGGCCGCGGCCTGCACGTGTACGTCCGCATCGTCCCGGAGTGGGACTTCGTCGGCGTGCGCCGCGCCGGGATCGCCCTGATGCGGGAGGTGGAACGCCGCAGCGGCGGCCGGGCCACCACCGCGTGGTGGAAGGAGGAGCGCGGGCAGCGCATCTTCCTCGACTTCAACCAGAACGCCCGGGACAAGACGATCGCGTCGGCATATTCGGTGCGGCGCACCCCGATCGCGACGGTGTCGACACCCCTGACGTGGGACGAACTCGTCGACGCCGACCCGGACGATCTCACGATCGCGACCGTGCCGGGCCTGCTCGAGCGCCGCGGCGATCCGATGGCCGCGATGGACGAGACCGCGCAGGCGCTCGACGTGCTGCTCGAGATGGCCGAGCGGGACGCCGCCGCGGGCCTCGGCGACCTGCCCTACCCGCCGACCCATCCGAAGATGCCGGGCGAGCCGAAGCGGGTGCAGCCGTCCCGCGACACCGACCGCAAGCGGCCCGGCTAGGGATTCACCGGGGCGGTGACCTCTCGTGACCGCATCGATGCCCGCCGACCCGGTGAACCGGTGCGCGTCTCCGTAGACTCCCCCTGGGGGATTCGGTTTGCGGGGGACGAGGCCGGAGGAGGCAGTCACCGTGTCGGTGGTAGCGGATGCGCGGAAGTCGGTTCGGGTTCTCGGTGGTG
>NZ_PCZU01000295.1:21566-29862 GCF_002887785.1 Rhodococcus sp. ENV425 | reverse complement strand
TCCCCGCCGCCGTCCCGGGCACCGGACGCGCCGACGAGGACGCTCCGCGACGGGCGCGTCCGACGATCCTGGTGACCGCGGCGAACACCACCGCCGTGATCGGCGAGGTGCCGCCGGCGACCGCCCCGGTGATCGGGGCCGGCGACGACTGGTGATTCCGAGTCCCCCGCCCCGGCGCGCGGGGCGGGGACACGGTCGACGGCCACGCTGGTGTCCGTGACCCGCGGTTTCCTTCTGCGAGGACGATCCGGGCCGCGTAGCGTGTAAACGCATGTTCGGTGGCGGTGCCCGCAAGCTTGGTGTCGAGGAGGAATTCCACCTCATCGACGCGAAGACCCGCCGTCTCACGCCGCGCGCCCCGGAACTGCTCGCGCGCCTGCCCGGCGACGTCTACGTCGAGGAACTGCAGCGCTGCGTCGTCGAGGTCAACAGCGGCGTGTTTCCGGATCTCGCGGGTCTCCGCGCAGATCTGGTGCACCGCCGGTCCGTTCTCGTCGACACCGCCGCCGAGCTCGGCCTCGGCATCGCCGCCGCGGGCGCGGTCCCACTGGCCGTGCCCGCGGAGATGCAGGTCACCGAGACGCCGCGGTATCGCCGCATGCTGGCCGACTACCAGCTCCTGGCCCGCGAGCAGCTGATCTGCGGCACCCAGGTGCACGTGGACATTCCCGACCGGGACGAGGCGGTGCAGGTCGCCAATCGGGTCGCCCCGTTCCTGCCGATCTTCCTCGCCCTGAGCGCGAGCTCGCCGTTCTGGGCCGACGGCACGGACACCGGATATGCCAGCGTCCGCAACCTGGTGTGGATCCGGTGGCCGAGTACCGGGCCGGCCGCGCCGGTGTCGTCGGCCGCCGAGTACGACAAGCTCATCGCGGACCTGGTCTCGACCGGCGTGATCACCGACCCGGGCATGGTGTACTTCGATCTCCGCCCGTCGGACCGGTATCCGACCCTCGAGCTGCGCGTGTGCGACAGCTGCCCGTCGGTGGACACGATCACGCTGATAGCCGGGCTGTTCCGCGCCCTGGTCGATCGGGAGGTGACCGACCTTCGGGCCGGTGTCCCGGGGCTCGACGTCTCGCCGACCCTGGTGCGCGCCGCCATGTGGCGCGCCTCGCGCTCCGGCCTCGAGGGTCCTCTGGTCGACGTGCAGTCGGCCACCCCGCGGCCGGCACGGGAGATCGTCGACGGACTGATCCGGTCGCTCCGGCCCCAGCTCGAGGGGAACGACGACTGGGCCCTGGTGTCGGAGCTCGCGGAGACCGCCCTGCAGGTCGGCAGTTCGGCCGCCCGCCAGCGGCGGGTGTTGCGCCGACGGGGCCGCCTGACCGACGTGGTGGATCTGCTTCTCGACGAAACCGCGGGGCGCGTGCGCGCGGTGCCGGAGATCGCCGATCCCGGTGCAACCCTGCTCCACGGCTACGTTCCGCTGCGAGCGGGCGACGTGGACGACCGGTACGACGAGGCCGTCGAGGTCGGCGGGCGTCCACGTCGCGAGTACGAGGCGGTCCTGGCCGCGGTGGCGCGGGTCGGTGCGGCCGAACTGCGCCGCATCCAGGAGTCCATCGACCGGGAACAGAGCGTCGACGGCGTGACGTTCCGGGTGAGCGGCGAGGATCGTGCCCAGGTCTTTCCCATGGACATCGTCCCGCGCATCGTCCCGCACACCGAATGGTCGCACCTGGTCCCGGGTTTGCAGCAACGCGCCCTGGCCCTCAACGCCTTCCTCGGCGACATCTACGGCGAGCAGGCCGCGGTGCGGGACGGGGTGATTCCCTCCGAGTTGCTCGACCGTGCCCCGGGCTATCGGGCCACCGGGGCCGCCGCAGCAAATCCCCCGGTGCGCGCCCACATCTGCGGGATCGACCTCGTCAGCACGGGCCCGGGCGACTTCGTGGTGCTCGAGGACAACCTGCGGGTGCCGTCGGGCGTGGGGTATGCGATGGCGCATCGCGCGATGACGACCCGGTTCCTCGGGGCCCTCGGCATGCCGGCCGACGTGATGTCCGTGGACTCGATGCCGGAGATGACGCGGCAGACGCTGCAGGCGGCGGCGCCCGCCGCGGCCGCGGGACCGGACGTCTCCGTGGCGCTGCTCAGCGCCGGGTGGAAGGACTCGGCATGGTTCGAGCACCGGTTGCTCGCCGAGAAGTCCGGACTGCCCCTCGTGCTGACCGGGGAACTGTCGGTACGCGACGACGTCGTGTACCGACACCGGGGCCGCGAGGCCACGCGAGTGGACGTGCTGTACGTCCGCCTCGACGAGGACATGCTGCTGTCCTCGATCGGGCACGACGGGCACCCGCTGCGCAGGGGGCTTCGGGCCGCGCTGCAGGCCGGCAACGTGACGATCGCCAATGCCCTGGGGAACGGGGTCGGGGACGACAAGGCCGTCTATTCGTATGTGCCGGCAATGATCGAGTACTACCTCGGCGAGAAGCCGATCCTCGAGCAGGTACCCACGTGGGTGTGCGCCGAGCGTGAGCAACGCGACTACGTCCTCGACCGGTTGGCGGAGCTGGTGGTCAAGCCGATCGACGGGTTCGGCGGCGCCGGAATCACCATCGGCCCGGAAGCGTCGCGACACGAACTGCTGGAGCGGCGTCGGGACCTGCTCACCCACCCGGAGCGATACGTCGCGCAGGAGGTCGTGCCGTTGTCGACGCATCCGACGTTCGACGGGAGCGGCCTGTTTCCGCACCATATCGACCTGCGCGCATTCGTTCATCTTCGGGCCGAGGGGCCGTCGGTGCGTGCCCACGTCGCTCCGGCGGCGCTGACCCGGGTGGCCCCCATCGGGAGCATGGTCGTCAATTCGTCCCGGGGCGGCGGGGGGAAGGACACCTGGGTGCTCGGTCCCCCACGCGGCGCGGGCAGCGACGAATAACCGGAGGGCGTGAGCCGGAAGGAGAGCACGATGTGCGGTGTGTGTGGGGAGATGCGCTTCGACGGGGCTCCCCCGGACGTGGCCGCGGTCGGGCGGATGACCGACGCCATGAGCGCCCGGGGCCCCGATGCGGCCGGCCTCCACGCGCGCGGCTCGGTGGCGTTCGGGCATCGGCGGCTGACGATCATCGACCTGTCGGCGCGCGGCAGCCAGCCGATGATCGACAGTGAGCTCGGGTTGGCACTGGTCTTCAACGGGTGCATCTACAACTACCGGGAGCTGCGCTCGGAACTGGAGGGGGCCGGCTACCGGTTCTTCTCGACGGCGGACAGCGAGGTGGTGCTCAAGAGCTTCCACCGTTGGGGCGCGGAATGCGTGCAGCACTTCAAGGGCATGTTCGCATTCGCCGTGCACGACACCGACACCGGCGCGGTGACCCTGGCCCGCGACCGGCTCGGCATCAAGCCGCTCTATCTGGCGGAGGGCCCGGGACGGTTGCGCTTCGCCTCCACCGTGCCGGCGTTGCTCCGCGCCGGCGAGGTCGACACCACCGTCGATCGCGTCGCGCTGCACCACTACCTGAGCTTCCACTCGGTGGTGCCCGCACCGCACACGATGCTGCGGGGGATCCGGAAGCTGCCGCCGGCGACCGTGCGGGTGATCGAGCCCGACGGTGGCAGCACCGAGCACCGCTATTGGGAGCCCGCATTCACGCGGGACCCCGCGCGGACGACGTGGACGGCCGTGGATTGGCAGGAAGCACTGCTGGATTCGCTGCGGACCGCGGTGAGCCGGCGAATGGTCGCCGACGTGCCGGTGGGGGTGCTGCTCTCGGGAGGCATCGACTCGAGCCTGGTCGTGGCGTTGCTCGCGGAGCAGGGCCAGCGAGACCTGGCCACGTTCAGCATCGGATTCGATCCGGCCGGTGGCGAATCCGGGGACGAGTATGTCTACTCCGATCTCGTGGCGCGGAGGTTCGGCACCGTCCATCACAAGATCCACATCGACTCGTCCCGGCTGTTGCCGGCGGTGCCGAAGACCGTGGCGGCGATGAGCGAGCCGATGGTCAGCCACGACTGCGTGGCGTTCTACCTGCTGTCGGAGGAGGTGAGCAAGTCGGTGAAGGTGGTGCAGTCCGGGCAGGGCGCCGACGAGATCCTCGCCGGCTACGACTGGTATCCGCCGCTGACGGAGGTGGCCCGGGAACGGTCCGCCGAGGCGTACGCGAAGGTGTTCGCCGACCGTACCCACGCCGACATCGTCGCGCTGCTCGACCCTCGGTACTCCCTCGATCACGACGCGAGTGGCGAGTTCCTGGCCGAGCAGCACGCCGCGGCGGGGGCGGCGACGGCGGTCGATGCGGCGCTGCGTCTCGACACGACGGTCATGCTGATCGAAGACCCGGTCAAGCGGGTCGACACGATGACGATGGCGTGGGGCCTCGAGGGGCGGGTGCCGTTCCTCGACCACGACTTCGTCGAACTGGCCGCGACCTGCCCGCCCGAACTGAAGCTGGCCTCCGGCGGCAAGGGCGTCCTCAAGGAGGCGAGCCGCAAGCACCTGCCGGCGGAGATCATCGACCGGACCAAGGGCTACTTCCCGGTGCCGGGCATCCGGCACCTCGACGGGGACGTACTGACCCTGGTGCGCGATGCGTTGCACAGCCGGAGCGCCCGCGACCGCGGGCTGTACCGGCCCGAAGCACTCGACGCGCTGCTCGCCGACCCGAACCGGCATCGCACCACCCTCGGGGCGAACGCCCTGTGGCAGGTGGCCCTGCTGGAAATGTGGCTCCAGGAAATGGAACAGCTGTGAGCGGCGAGACGGAGACGACCTCGGTGGCGCGAACACCGGATGCCGCGACGACCGCCGCGGCGGCACAGCCGCGCCACATCCGCTTCACGTCGGGTGCGTCGGTCGCGCCGGACGGCACGGCGATCGCTCATCTCGTCGACGACGGCGGCTATCCCCGTGCGGTGCAGCGGTTCCTGTCCGGCCGCGCCACGAGCGCGGCGCGGTGGGTCGAGTTGCCGGTGGACGGGCCGGTCACCCGGATCATGCACTCGGCGGACGGCCGTTGGCTGGCGTGCGAGGTGGCGCCCGACGCCGGTACGCGCACCCAGGTATGGGTGGTGAGCACCGACCCCGACGAC
The DNA here is from genome assembly GCF_002887785.1 of Rhodococcus sp. ENV425. Taxonomy (NCBI): domain Bacteria; kingdom Bacillati; phylum Actinomycetota; class Actinomycetes; order Mycobacteriales; family Nocardiaceae; genus Rhodococcus; species Rhodococcus sp. ENV425. Next base: position 24,822 of record NZ_PCZU01000295.1, on the reverse strand, counting down.
CGCGGCGCCCGCCGCCTCGGGTCGGCCGGGGACTCCTCGACGGAACTCGTCGGGTGGGACGGGAACCGGGTGGCGACGGTCGCCACCGACGAGGAGGGGGTGGCGGAATCCCGGCTGGTGGACCCGCACACCCAGGACACCGTGGTGCTCGATCGCCGCGTCGGCGGTCACCTCGTCGACGCGTGGGCGGGGTCGGCGCTGCTGCGGGTCGGTCCGCGCGGCCACCGGGAGTTGCTGCTGCTGCACGAGGACGGCACGCGGATTGCGCTGCTGCCCAACGACGTCGGTTCCACCACGGACGCCGGGGTCATTCTCGACGACCATCGGCTGCTCGGCGTGGTGGACCAGCTTCGTTCGCCGTGGGCGTCCAGCGACGGCGAACCGGAGAGATATCTGCGGTCGCTGGTGCGCAGCGACAACGGCGCGGAGTTCGCGCGGCTGCTGGGCGTGGCGGTGTCGTCGGAGGGCGTGTCGTACCGGGTGCTGGCCGAGCGGGAGGACGGCGATCTCGACGAGTTCGCCGTGAGCGACGACCACAGCACGGTAGCCCTGCTGTGGAACCACAAGGGTCTGAGCCAGTTGCAGATCCTGCACCTGGCGGACGGCTCGCTCGACGATCCCCTCGGGTTGCCCGGACTGGTGGCGTCCGAACTGAGCATCAGCGCGGACGGCTCGCTGCTGGCGGTGACCGTGCAGGGTCCCGGAATGCCGCCTTCGGTGGAGATCGTCGATCCGCGGACCGGGGAGTGGGGCCCCGCGGAGGCCGCGCGGACCCGGATGGACGACGACGATCTGCCGACGTTGCTCGAGTTCCCGGCACGGGACGGGACGCCGCTCTCGGGTTGGCTGTATCGGGCGCAGGGCAGCGGCCCGGGCCCGGTGCTGCTGTACTTCCACGGCGGACCGGAAGCCCAGGAACGGCCCGGATACAGCGACTACTACCCGGCGATCGTGGCGGCGGGATTCACGGTCTTCGGGACGAACGTGCGCGGGTCCGGCGGTTTCGGGCGGACGTTCATGCACGCCGACGACCGCTACGGGCGGTTCGCCGGGATCGACGACGTGGCCGACTGCGTGCAGTACCTCGTCGACCACGGCATCGCCGATCCCACCCGGGTGGCGTGCGCGGGCAGATCGTACGGCGGCTACCTGACGCTGGCATCGCTGACCTTCCACGCCGAGTTGTTCGCCGCCGGGATAGCGATCTGCGGGATGAGCGACCTCGAGAGTTTCTACGCCAACACCGAGCCGTGGATCGCGGCGGCGGCCTACCCCAAGTACGGGCATCCGGTGCACGACCGGGAACTGCTGCGCGAGCTCTCCCCCATCCATCGGATCGCGGAACTGCGGGCACCCCTGCTCGTGGTGCACGGGGCGCACGACACCAACGTGCCGGTCAGCGAGTCGGAGCAGATCGTCGCCGCGGTACGGGACCGGGGTGGGATCGCCGAGTTCCTCCTGTTCGACGACGAGGGCCACGACATCGTCAAACGCGAGAACAGGGACGTGCTCGCCGAGGCCATGGTGAACTGGCTGACGAGCCGGCTCGGTACGGCCGGCCCGTAGATGTCACCGAACCGACGGAGTTCTCGACGGATGAGGATCGACCACGACCGCCTCGTCGCCTGGCGACGGGACCTGCATGCCCACCCGGAGCTGTCGTTCGCGGAGTTCCGGACCACCGCGCTGGTGCGCGATCAGCTCGTCTCGCTCGGGCTGGACCCGGTGACGCTGCCCGGCGGCACCGGCCTGTGGTGCGACGTCGGCCCGGACACCACCGGATGCATCGGGTTGCGGGCCGACCTCGACGCGTTGCCGCTGACCGAGACCACCGGGTTGCCGTACGCGTCGACCGTGGAGGGCGTGTGCCACGCGTGCGGGCACGACGCCCATACCGCGATGCTGCTGGAGGCGGCCACCGTGCTCGCGGCGGATCCGCCCCCGCAGCGGGTGCGGTTGATCTTCCAGCCCGGCGAGGAGACCACCCCCGGTGGTGCGCTCGAGGTCGTCGCCGCGGGTGGCCTCGCCGGGGTGTCCCGGATCTTCGCCCTGCACTGCGCCCCCCAGCTCGAGGCGGGCAAGCTCGCCACCCGCGCCGGGCCGATCACCTCGTCCGGGGCCGTTCTCACGGTGCGGTTGTCCTCCCCCGGCGGCCACTCGGCCCGCCCGCACCTGACCGGCGACCTGATCCACGCGGCGGGCGTGCTGGTGACCGGGCTGGCGTCGGTGCTCGATCGGCGCCTCGACGCCCGCACCGCCACCGTGCTGACATGGGGCCGGATCCACGCCGGCCACGTCGGCAACGCCATCCCCGAGTCCGGTGAACTGGTGGGCACGCTGCGCAGCGCGTCGCATCGGACGTGGGCGACGGTCGAGCCGCTGGTGCGGCGCAGCGTCGCGGAACTGCTCGCACCCTACGCGGTGGACCACGAACTGGACTACGTGCAGGGCGTGCCGCCGGTGGTCAACGACGCCGAGGCAACCGCCGAGATGCTCGCCGCGATCGAGTCCGTGGTGGGCCTGGAGAATCTGGCCGAGGCGGGGCAGTCCAGCGGCGGCGAGGACTTCGCGTGGTATCTCGAGCACGTCCCGGGGGCCATGGCGCGATTGGGAGTCTGGGACGGGACGAGTCCGCGACACGATCTCCACAAGCCCGACTTCGAACTGGACGAACGAGCCCTGGTGTACGGGGCGCGCACCCTGCTGGCCCTCGCCTACGGAGGCAAGTACGAACCTCGTACGCCTGACCCGAGCGAATGAACCATGCTGTCGGACTGATCGAGTGAGCGATACATTCGCTCGGGGGAAGCGCCCGCGCGGCGCCGTCACCGGTGGCGACGGACGGGTCCGGCCCGGATGGGCGGATCCGCCGCGGGGGGCGGGTCCGAGCGACGCACGGTCACCCGGACGGTCCGCGCGGAGGGCCGGGGGGCCGTGTCGGCACGGCGCCGGTCGTACTCCGCGCGGCGGTGCGGATCGCGCAGGACGGCGTAGGCCGCGACGATCCTGCGCAGCTGCTCGTCCGGATCCGGACCGAAAGGGACATCCGGGCTGCGGAGGTCGGGGTGGTGCTCGCGGAGCTTGCGACGGAAGGCCGCGGTGATCTCCGCCTGCCCGGCAGACCCGGGCACGCCCAGCACGGCGTAGAGATCGGGTTCCCTGCCGGACACGGCCCCGCCCTTCTCTTCCGTTGTCGACGCCCGAACGGCGTGACGGCGCGTGACAGGAGCGGAACGCCCGGCCACCCGCCGCGTGG
>NZ_PCZU01000295.1:13694-21530 GCF_002887785.1 Rhodococcus sp. ENV425 | reverse complement strand
CGTCGGCGATGATCGGGTGCGGCCCGCACTGTGTGTGCCGAATACCGGCGGTGCGCTGCCCGGTCACCGGCTCCGGGCCGGTGCCCCGCCCAGCGCCTCGTGGCTGCCGTCCGGGCGGGCGGCACGCACGTCAACGCCTGGCGACTCTGCTGCGATGTCGTATCACCGTCCTTTCGCTACTACGTGGCTTCGGCGGGCCGATCCGGTACGGACCGGAGGAGAGCGCTGCGTGGCAACCACTTCCCCCGGAGCCCGCGTCCCGGCTCGACCCGGCGGTCCCGCGGTGCGCGCCGCGCCCCGCGGACGACGGACCGCGGCGGTCCGGCACCTCGGGTCCGCCCCCGGTCGTCGCGGCCGGGGCCACTCGAGCATCTCCAGCTCGAGATCGAGCAGGAGCAGCTCGAGGTCCACGCCGTCGACGGTGGGCGGCTGCCCGACGGGCGGTTCGGCAATCAGGTCGAGTTCGTCCATGGTCGTCTCCCGGGGACACGCCTCGGACGGATCAGCCGTCGATCGCCTTCTTGTCGCCTACCGCGATCTCGATCTTGCGCGGCTTGGCCTTCTCCGCGACCGGGATCGTCAGCCTCAGCACGCCGGCGTCGTACGTCGCCTCGATGTTGTCGGTGTCGAGGTTCTCGCCGAGGAACAACTGCCGGCTGAACACACCGCGCGGGCGCTCGGCCGCCACCATCTCCTGACTCTGGTCGCGTGCCGGCCGCTCTGCGTGCACCGTCAGCACGTTCCGTTCGACGTCGAGGTCGAGCGAATCCTCGGCGACGCCGGGCAGATCGAACTCGACGACGAACTTGTCGCCCTCACGCCAGGCGTCCATGGGCATCACCGCGGGACGGGCCGCCGTGCCGAGAACCTGCTGCGCGAAGCGGTCGAACTCGCGGAACGGATCGGTGCGCATCAACATCGTTTCCACCTCCACAGACTCTCTTCGTGCCGGTTGAGGAGAGCGGTCGATCTATGCTGGCCGCTACATCTTTCTTGTACCACTCACAACACAGCGGGGCAAGGAATTGTTCCCGGAAACCCCTCGAATTCCGCGCGGACGGACGACAATCCGCCTCGCAAAACCTCCCGCGCGCGGCCGGTGCCGGTTACGCTCGACCTACCGCATGATGCCGCGGTCGTTCCGGGGTGCCGTCTCAGGCCGAGCGGAGCGCCCGGCGCCGCAGCGACATCGCCGCCCCCGGGAGGCGCAAGGAGGCACCATGGTTGTCACCGAGACGAAGGCCGTTCGCCCGTATCCGCCGCGGTATGCGCCCAAGGGCTCGACGGTCTACAAGCTGGTCACGACGACCGACCCGAAGATGCTCGGGCTGATGTACATCGTGACCTCGTTCGCCTTCTTCCTGATCGGCGGGCTGATGGCCCTGCTGATCCGCAGCGAACTCGCCGTCCCGGGCATGCAGTTCCTGTCCAACGAGCAGTACAACCAGCTGTTCACCATGCACGGCGGCATCATGCTGCTGATGTACGCGACCCCGATCGTGTTCGGGTTCGCGAACTACATCCTGCCGCTGCAGATCGGCGCGCCCGACGTCGCGTTCCCCCGGCTGAACGCGTTCAGTTACTGGCTGTACCTGTTCGGCGCCTCCGTCGTGGCCTTCTCCCTCGTCACCCCGGGCGGCGCCCCGGACTTCGGGTGGACCTCCTACGTTCCGCTCGCGGACGACCTGCACAGCCCCGGTGTCGGCGGAAACCTGTGGTTCGCCGGTCTGGCCGTCGCCGGTCTCGGCACCATCCTCGGCGGGGTCAACATGATCACCACGGTCGTGTGCCTGCGTGCCCCCGGTATGACGATGTTCCGGATGCCGATCTTCACCTGGAACATCTTCATCACGATGATTCTGATCCTGCTGATCTTCCCGCTGCTGACCGCCGCGTTCATGGGAGTGCTGGTCGATCGCGTGCTCGGCGGCAACATCTACGACCCGGCCAACGGCGGGGTGATGCTCTACCAGCACCTGTTCTGGTTCTTCGGCCACCCCGAGGTGTATGTCATCGCGCTGCCGTTCTTCGGCATCATCTCCGAGGTCATTCCGGTGTTCTCGCGTAAGCCGATCTTCGGCTACACCGGCCTGGTCTACGCGACCCTGGCGATCGGCGCCCTGTCGATGGCCGTGTGGGCGCATCACATGTACGCCACCGGCGCCGTGCTGCTGCCGTACTTCTCGTTCATGACGTTCCTGATCGCGGTGCCCACCGGCGTGAAGTTCTTCAACTGGATCGGCACCATGTGGCGGGGGCAGGTGACGTTCGAGACCCCGATGCTGTTCGCGGTCGGCTTCATCATCACCTTCCTCTTCGGCGGCCTGACCGGCGTGGTCCTCGCCAGCCCGCCGCTGGACTTCCACGTCCACGACTCCTACTTCGTCGTCGCGCACTTCCACTACGTGCTCTTCGGCACCATCGTGTTCGCCACCTACGCCGGCATCTACTTCTGGTTCCCGAAGATGACCGGGCGGCTGATGGACGAGCGCCTCGGCAAGTGGCACTTCTGGCTGACCTTCCTCGGCTTCCACACCACGTTCCTGGTGCAGCACTGGCTGGGCAACGAGGGCATGCCGCGCCGCTACGCCGACTACCTGCCGTCGGACGGGTTCACCACCCTCAACACCATCTCGACGATCGGTGCCTTCACCCTCGGCGTGTCGACCCTGCCGTTCCTGTGGAACGTGTTCAAGAGCTACCGGTACGGCCAGGTCGTGACCGTCGACGACCCGTGGGGTTACGGCAACTCCCTCGAGTGGGCCACCACCTGCCCGCCGCCGCGGCACAACTTCTACGAGCTGCCGCGCATCCGCTCCGAGCGCCCGGCGTTCGAGCTGCACTACCCGCACATGGTGGAGACCATGCGGGCGGAGGCGCACGTCGGCGTCGGCCGGCGCCACGCCGCCGAGGTGGCCGAGGAGCCCCACGTCCGGGACACCGCCGAGCGGACACCGCCGAGCACCTGATTCGGACGGATCGGTGTAATCGGGCTCCCGCCGGGGTATCTGGAGCGCACGCCCCTCACGGCGGCGGGCATTCGAGAACCACTTCGGCGGGAGGCCTGGTGTCCACTGACGCGATCGTGTTGTTGAAGGAAGACCACAAGGAGATCCGGAAGCTGTTCCGCGAGTTCCGCGGAGCGGACGACGGCGACGAGAAGGGCCGGATCGTCGGCCGGATCATCGAACTGCTGACGGTGCACACCTACATCGAGAACGAGGGCATGTACCCCGAGGTGCGCGCGCTGCTGCCCGACCTCGAATCGGACATCCTCGAATCGTTCGAGGAGCACCACGTCGCGGACGTCCTCGTGACGGAACTGGCCGGGATGAAACCCGACGCCGAGCGGTTCGACGCGAAGACGACCGTCCTCATCGAGAACGTCGAGCACCACATCGAGGAGGAGGAAGAGGAGTGGTTCCCGAGGGTGCGGGAGGCACTCGGCCGTAAGCAGCTACAGGAGATCGGGGCGCGGATGCTCGAGCTGAAGGAGAAGGCCCCGCACTCCCCCGCGCAGCCCTCGGCCCTGAAGAAGACGATCGACGCCGTCGTGAGCTGACGCGTCGCCGGACCGGTTCCGGTCCGGCCCACGAAGGCCGGGGGTGCAGAGTTGCTCTGCACCCCCGGCTACTACGTTCCGGCGGTGTCGAGGAAACCGCTCCGCGCGGACGCGTCGGATGCCCCGCGTCCCGAGCGGCTGCCGCGGTATGCGTCGCGGCGGAACGGCACGAGCCAGCGCGGCCACAGCTCGACGGCCGCCGGGTGGTTGAGCACCGGATCGAACGACGGCTGGGCCTCGTCGGAGGCGGGCACCGCGGACTCGAGCGTGACGCGGCCGGCCGGCACGAGCGGCCCACGGGCCGAGGCCACGTGCAACGAGAACAGCAACGGGACGCCGTGCCGGGCCAGTTCCAGGACGGACGTCGAGGACGGCTGGTCGCCCTCCGGGAACGCGAAGATCCACCGCGGCGCGAGGTCGACATTCGTGCGATAGGCCATCAGGGAGCCGTACCGCGCGGTCGACCAGCCCCGGGCCGGCAGCAGGACCGCCCTGGTGGGCACGTGCAGGGTGGCGAGCAGGATGTCCCACGGGCCGTCCTCGAGGGAGAACCGCAACGCCAGACCCAGGATGTCGGGCACGCCGTCGGGCGTGCCCACGGCGCCGGACAGCCGCGCGGTGACCGGCACCCGCGCCGGTGCCGGAACCGGCCACCACCGCGAATCCAGTTCCGCGACGCCCCGGAAGAGCACCCCACGTGGATGGAACACCCGCGCCCCGCGCAGCGCGGAGGCGGCTCGGAACGGCCCGGAGAACACCGAGTGCAGCGAGATCATGCGCCCCGCATACCCGGGGTACCCACAGCCCAATCGGTCCGCGCTCACTCGACGAGCGAGGCCACCTCGTGGTCGGTGAGCGTGGTCTGCGGCACGCGCCCGGCGTCACGGGCCAGCAGCACCGCCCGGTACAGCGGCCGCTGCTCGAGCCCGGCGTCGCGGGCCGCCGCCCGCAGCTGCTCCACCAGCACCGACGACATCGCGGCGGCCGAGGCCAGCTCGCTCGCCGCCAGCGCGTCGGCGAGTCGGCGCAACGCCAGTACGTCGAGCTCCCGGCAGCCGCCGTTCGCGTACAACGCCAGCGGAACCGACACGAGCCGATCCCCGTCGTTGAGCCGCAACACCACCTGACTCACCCGCAGCGCCGACACCACCAGCTCGACCCCGGCGAGGTTGCGCAGCTCCACCCGCCGGGTGCGCAGCGCCCCCTTCGCGGTGACCGTGGTGCCGTCGATCCAGCGGTGCCGGCGCAGCACCGCCAGGGCGCCCACCGCGGGCGGCACCCCGACGAGCACACCGAACACGACCGCAACCAGCGGGCTGGACACCAGGTACACCAGCAGACCGGCCACCACGCCGATCAGGAGGGAGAACACCGCGACTCTCCCGGCGCGGGGCGCGAGCACCCGCGTGGGGATCAGGTCCAGACGGGTCGGCGCGGGACGGGCCGACGGGTCAGGTGCGGGCAACGACGTCCCCGACCCGGGCGACCACGTCGTCGAGCGGCACGGTGTGCTGTTCGCCGGTGCGCAGGTCCTTGACGACGATCTCGCCGGCCTCGAGTTCGCGCTCCCCCAGCACGAGCGCGACCACGGCACCGGAACGGTCGGCGGCCTTCATCGCGCCCTTGACGCCGCGACCGCCGTACGCCAGGTCCACGCGGATGCCGGCGGCGCGCAGCCGGTGGGCGATCGGCACCAGCGTCGACTTGGCGGCCTCGCCCATCGGCACGCAGAACACCTCGCAGCGGGCGGGGCTGCCCGCGGTCCTGCCCTCGGCGGCGAGCGCGAGGACCGTGCGGTCGACGCCGAGCCCGAAGCCGATACCGGAGAGCGGCTGGCCGCCGAGCTGCGCCATCAGGCCGTCGTAGCGGCCGCCGCCACCGATCCCGGACTGGGCGCCGAGCCCGTCGTGGACGAATTCGAACGTCGTCTTCGTGTAGTAGTCGAGGCCGCGCACCATGCGCGGGTTGATCGTGTACGGCACGCCGAGCGCGTCGAGATGCGAGAGCACCTCGTCGAAGTGCGCCTTGGCCGTGTCGGAAAGGTGGTCGAGCATGAGCGGCGCGTCGGCCGTCATCTCCCGCACGTGGGGGCGTTTGTCGTCGAGCACCCGCAACGGGTTGATCTCGGCGCGGCGGCGGGTCTCCTCGTCCAGGTCCAGCTTGAACAGGAACTGCTGCAACAACTCCCGGTACTGCGGGCGGCACGTCTCGTCGCCGAGGGACGTGATCTCGAGGCGGAACCCCTCGAGGCCCAGGCTGCGGAATCCGGCGTCGGCGACGGCGATGACCTCGGCGTCGAGGGCCGGATCGTCGACGCCGATCGCCTCGACGCCCACCTGCTGCAGCTGGCGGTACCGGCCGGCCTGGGGGCGCTCGTACCGGAAGAACGGGCCCGAGTAGCTCAGCTTGACGGGCAGCTGGCCACGGTCGAGGCCGTGCTCGATCACCGCCCGCATCACACCCGCGGTGCCCTCCGGGCGCAGCGTGACGGACCGGTCGCCGCGATCGGCGAACGTGTACATCTCTTTGCTGACGACGTCGGTGGACTCGCCGACGCCGCGCGCGAACAGTCCGGTGTCCTCGAAGATCGGCAGCTCGATGTGCCCGTAGCCGGCCAGCCGCGCCGCGCGGGTCAGCCCGTCGCGCACGGCGACGAACTCCGCGGACTGCGGGGGGACGTAATCGGGTACACCCTTGGGCGCCGAGAACGTGGAGGGCTTGCTCAACTGTCGCTGCTTTCTCTCGTCGGTGGATCGGAGGCCGGCCCGGGCCGGGTCAGCGGGAGCCGGCCAGCCCCACCAGGAACGGGTTCGACACCCGCTCCTGGCCGATGGTGCTGGACGGGCCGTGGCCGGGCAGGATCGCGGTGGCGTCGTCGCGCACGAGCAGTTTCGCCGCGATCGACGCGAGCAGCTGTTCGTGGTTGCCACCCGGCAGGTCGGTGCGGCCGATCGACCCCTGGAACAGGGTGTCGCCGGTGAGGGCGATCTCGACGTCGTCGCCGTCGGGGGTCGTCGCGTGGGTGCGCAGCACCACCGAGCCCTGGGTGTGCCCCGGGGTGTGATCGACGGCGAACCGGATGCCGGCGTGCTCTATCTCGTCCCCGTCGGCCAGTTCGATCACGGTCCGCGGCTCGGCGAATTCGGCGCCCTCGAGGAACGGCTTCAACGTCGGGCCGATGCCGCGCCCGGGATCGGTCAGCATGTAGCGGTCGTCCGGATGGATATAGGCCGGGATGTCGTAGCGGTCGGCGACGGCCTGCGCCGACCAGATGTGGTCGAGGTGCCCGTGGGTGAGCAGCACCGCGCGCGGCGTCAGTCCGGACCGGGTGAGAAAGTCGGCGAGGGGCTCGGCGGCATCCTGCCCGGGGTCGACGACGACGCATTCCTTCGCGTCGTCCTGCGCGAGGATGTAGCAGTTGGTCTGGAACATCCCGGCGGGGAATCCGGTGACGAGCACGGGCATCGCTCCTACGGTGTGGGCCTTCGCGTGGCCCCTACAGCCTAGGCCGGGCTCCCCGTCGCCCGGTTCTCAGGTTGGGGTGGCAGACTCGATCCGGCTCGAGCCGGGTTCCAGCGGCGACGCTGGGACCGGCAACGACGATCGGTTACGGGAGGACTACTGCAGTGCCGAGCAACGCACAGCGGCGCCAGGCCGCCAAACGCAAACTCGAGCGGCAACTCGAACGGCGGGCACAGCGGGCGCGCAAGCGCCGCCAGCTGACCATCGGTCTGTCGGCGCTCGGTGTGGCCGCGGTCGTCGCGGCGGGCGTCGGCATCTGGGTGCTCGGCCGCGGCGGCGACGACGCCGCCTCCACCGCGGCGTCGGAGACGACCGACCCGGCGCAGACCGAGTTCGCGGCGCTGCCCGCGGGCCGGTCGGAACCGCTGCCCGAATCGGTGAACTGTGCGTACCCGCCCGGCGGCGAACCGGCCAGGCCGGTGCAGCCGCCGCGCACTGACGGCATCCTCACCACCGGCGAGGGCAATACCGACATCAGCGTCAGTGTGGAGACCACCCAGGGCAACATCGGCCTGGTCCTGCACAACGACACCTCCCCGTGCACGGTCAACAACTTCCTGTCCCTGGCGTCGCAGGGGTACTTCGACGACACCGCCTGCCACCGCCTGACCACGTCCGACTCGCTCGCCGTGCTGCAGTGCGGCGACCCGACCGGCACCGGCGCCGGCGGCCCCGGCTACCAGTTCGCCAACGAGTTCCCCACCGACCAGTACGCGCCCGAGGATCCGGCGGCCACGCAGCCGCTGACGTAC
>NZ_PCZU01000295.1:0-13684 GCF_002887785.1 Rhodococcus sp. ENV425 | reverse complement strand
GCGCGGCACCGTCGCGATGGCCAACGCCGGCGCCGGCACCAACGGCAGCCAGTTCTTCCTCGTGTACGGCGACTCGATCCTGCCGCCGCAGTACACCGTGTTCGGCACCATCGACGAGACCGGCCTGGCGACCCTCGACACGGTCGCCGCCGCCGGGGTCGAGGGCGGCGGCCAGGACGGCGCGCCGGCCCAGCCGATCTCCCTGACCAGTGTGAGGATGGACTGATGACCCGTACCCGATCCGGCGCTGCCCGGGCCGCCGTGGCCGTGGTCGGTGTGGCGCTGCTGCTCACCGCCTGCTCCGGCGACCCGGACGACGGGTCCGCGACGTCCACGTCGAGCACCGCGGCCTCGGCACCGACGTCCGCACCGTCGCTGTCCGACTTCCCGGCCCTGCCCGCCCAGCGGGCCGAGCCGCTGCCCGATACGGTGAGCTGCGCGTACCCGTCCGACGGGCGACCGGCCGCGAAGCCGGTGCAGCCGCCGCGCGCCGAGGCCGTCCCCACCACCGACACCGACGTCACCGTGGCGACCACCCAGGGCGACATCGGGCTGGCCCTGCGGGGCGAGCTGTCCCCGTGCACCGTCGGCAGCTTCCTGTCGCTGGCCTCCCAGGGGTATTTCGATGACACCGACTGCCACCGGTTGACGACCGACCCGACGCTGTCGGTGCTGCAGTGCGGCGACCCCACCGCCACGGGTACCGGCGGACCGGGCTACGAGTTCGCCAACGAGTTCCCCACCGACCAGTACGCGGCCGGAGATCCGCAGGCGCAGAATCCGATGATCTACCCACGGGGCACGCTCGCGATGGCCAATGCCGGTCCCGGCACGAACGGCAGCCAGTTCTTCCTGGTCTACGGCGATTCGATCCTGCCGCCGCAGTACACCGTGTTCGGCACCATCGACGAGACCGGCCTGGCGACCCTCGACGAGATCGCCGCGGCCGGGGTGGACGGCGGCGGACCCGACGGACCACCGGCGGCGCCGACGACGCTGACCGCCGTCCGCACGGACTGATCCGGCGCGTCTCCCAACGCCCCGCCCACCCGCCGGTGGGCGGGGCGTTCGCGTCCCCGCCGCCGGCAGGGGTCTGTCGGATTGTGACGGGATCGTCTACTGTGCCGTGTCTGTGACCTCAGGTACCTCCATTGCTGCGCGCCTGGCCGCGACGCTCGGCGCAGCACTCGCGGCTGCGGCGTGTGCCGCTTCCGACACCGGGCCCGCCCCTGCCGCGCTGCGGGCGACGACCACCGCGGCCGCCACCTCCCCCGGCTTCGACCCGTCCGCCTATGTTGCGATGCCGCCGCGGCCGGAACCGGCGGCCGCCACCGTCGCCTGCGCGTTCCGTGCCGCCGGGCCGGCCGCGAGGACGGCGACCGTGCCCGCGTCGACGTCCGTGCCCGCGACCGGGACGGTGGAGCTGACGCTGACGACCTCCGCGGGTCCGGTCCCGCTGGTCCTCGAGCGCGCCGCAGCGCCGTGTGCGGTGCAGAGTTTCGTCGGCCTCGCCCGGCAGGGCTTCTTCGACGGGACCGAGTGCCATCACGTGACCGACGAACCGGGGATGCAGATGTTCCGGTGCGGCGACCCCACCGGATCCGGGACGGGAGGGCCCGGCTACACGTTCGCCGACGAGTACCCCGTCACGGTCGTCCGCGGGGAGAACGGCTACCTGCCGTCCCCCGTCGTGTATCCGCGCGGCACCGTCGCGATGGCCAACGCCGGGCACCGGGACAGCAACGGCAGTCAGTTCCTGCTCGTGTTCGGCGATTCCCTGCTGCAGCCGCAGTATTCGGTGTTCGGCACCGTCGGAGAACCCGGCCTGCGGGCGCTCGAGGAGGTCGCCGCGGCGGGCGACGACGGATCGAGTCCCCTGGGCGGTGGGCGCCCCCTGATCCCGATGCGGATCGTCGCGGTCGGGTGAGTGCGGCCGGGTGAGTGCGGCCGGCCACCTACCGCGTCTGCAGGGCGACGAGTTCCGCGTACCGCCCGTCCCGGCTCAGCAGTTCGTGATGGCCGCCCCTTTCGACGATCCTGCCGTCGTCGAGCACGAGAATCACATCTGCGGTGCGGACGGTGCTGAGCCGGTGCGCGATGACGATCCGGGTCTGGCGCAGCCCTCCCAGCGACGCCACGACCGACGCTTCGGTCGCGGCGTCGAGGGCGCTGGTCGCCTCGTCGAGCAACAGCACCCGGGGCGCGCCGAGCACCGCCCGCGCAAGCGCGATCCGTTGGCACTGCCCACCGGACAGGCCCGACCCGTCCCGCAGCATCGTCTCGTACCCCATCGGCATGGCGACGATCGCGTCGTGGATGTGCGCCAGTTTCGCGGCCTCGACGATGCGGGGGAGGGAGGCCTCCGCCCGTCCCGCGGCGATGTTCTGCGCGACGGTCCCGGTGAACAGGGCGCTGTTCTGCGTCACCACCCCGAACTGGGCGCGCAGCGAACGGGATTCCAGGTCCGCGGCGTCGTGTCCGTCGAACAGCACCCGTCCCTCCGTCGGCTCGTAGAGTCCGAGCAGCAGGCGGGCGAGGGTGCTCTTGCCGGAGCCGGACGGTCCCACCAGCGCCACCGTCGACCCGGCGGGGATGTCGCAGTCGATGTCGCGCACCACCCACGGCGAGCGCGGGTCGTACCGGAATCCGACACCGCGCAGCGAGATCGCGCCGCTGAGTGCCGGGGCGGGCCGCACGCTCCGGCCGTGCTGTTCGACGTCGCTGTCGACGATGTCCCGCAGCCGGGCCAGGTGGGCCGCCGCGAACTGCAGCCGCTGCAGCACCGACACCACCGAGCCGAGCGGGGCGAGCGCGGCGAGCGCGATCCCGTTCGCGGCGATCATGGCACCGAGCGTCTGCCGTCCGTCCAGCACGCCGACGACGCCGACGATCATCAGGACCGCGGGCGCCGCGACCCTGAGACCGGCCACCAGCGATTCGACCACACCCTCGAGGCGGCCGCTGCGCGACGCCGCGTCCAGGGCGGTGGTGAACAGAGCGTGCCACTGCGCGGCCGCAGCCGCCTCGGAACCGGAGGCCTTCACCGTCTCGATGCCGTTCACGGTCTCGAGCAGGCGTCCCTCGGCGAGGGCGTGCGCGCGCAACTCCTCCTGACCGAGCTGACCGACCCGGCGGCCGGTGCCCACGATCAGGACGATCTGCACCGTCGCGAGCACCATCAGCGTGACGCCGAGCATCGGCGCCCACCACAGCAGCAGAGCGAGGTACGTCAGCGCCAACGGCCCGTCGAGCACCGCCGCCACGACGGGTCCGGTGAGCAGCTCCCGAATGGCCCCGACGCTCGAGACCCGCTGCACCACGTCACTGGTTCCCCGGCGAGCGAAGTATGCATACGGCAATGCCAGCAGGTGCGCGACGGCGGCGCCGGTGAGCTCACCGTCGGCGCGCCGGCGCAGCGCCTCCAGCATCCGGCTGCGCACCACCCCGACCGCACCGTGCGCAAGGCACGCGACGACCGTCGCACCGACCACGGCGTACAGCAGCGGGCGGTCGGCGCTCGGCAGGACCCGGTCCACCAGAATCGCCGAGACCACCGGAAGCGTCATCCCGATCGCCTGCAACGCGATCGAGGCCACCACGACCGACGCGAGCAGTGCGCGGTGGCCGTGCAGGAACCGGGCCGGCATCGTTCGTCGCCGGGAGGCGGGCAGGGCCGGCGGCGGATAGACCGACGGGTCGCCGGGGCCGAACTCGATGCTCACGCCCGAGTACCCGTCGCGGAACTGTGCCCGGGTCAGGCGCCGGCGCCCCCGCGCCGGATCGACGATGTGCACGTGCCGCTCCGTGCACCGTTCGACCACCACGAAATGGTTGCCGTCCCAGTGCACGACGGCGGGCAGCTGTGCACCGCCCCCGGCGACGGCGTCGGCGGAGCGGCCGAAGGCGCGGACGTCGAGCCCGTGGCCGCGGGCACATCGCACGAGCGCCAGGGCGGTGAGTCCGTCGCGGGAAACCCCCAGCTCGTCGACGAGGTCCGCGACGCCGCGTGGGACGCCGAAGTAGGCGAAGATCATCGCCAGGCACGCCGCGCCGCAATCGGACATCCCGGTCTGAGCGAGCGGCCGGATGCGGCGCGTCACCGCGGCGTCTTCTCCGCCTCGCCCCAGAACCATTCGATCCGGGCGGTGCGGCGCCGGTCGGCGAGCCACTCGTCGAACAACCGCCTCGAGGCCTGCTCCAGCAGGTCCGAATCGGACGCGGCGGCGCGCGAGAGCACCTGTACCACTTCCCATTCCGTTCCGACCGCCCGCGGCGGCAGCAGCGTACCGGGCGCGACCGCATCGGCCAGGCCGGAGCCGAGGCCGAGGCCGAGGTCGGCCACGGTTCGCTCCATCAGCTCGGCCCCCAGCGGACGGGGCGGGGCGACAGCCGTCAGCGCCGCGCCGAACGCGTCGGCCGTTGTGTCGCAGGTGCGTCGCCGCTCGGCGAACGCGGCGACGAACCGCTCGGCGGCGGCGCGGTCGGCGAAGCGCACGCGGGCGATCCGGAGCCGGTCGTACGTCGATCGGTGCGCCGCGCACCACGAGTCGACGCGGTCGACCGTCACCCGCGTGCGCAGCGCGGCAACGGCGGCCTCGCGTGCCACCATCTCCTCGAGCGCCGCGTGGTCGAGGTGCCGCCGTGCCATCCATGCAGCGGTCGCCGCCGGGGTCAGCAGGCCGCGCGCGCGACGGAAGGCGTCCATGGCGTCCTGCAGCTCACCGTCGGTCAGCGTCACCGGGCTCTCGGCGAGTTCCTGCTGGACGAGACACACGTCGACGAGTCGGTCGAGCAGGGCCGTCTGCTCCCACATCACGTCCAGATACGCCATCGCGTGCTGGATGTCGAGCGCCTCGCCGTTGACGCGTAGCAGCATCGATTCGGCGCTGCGTTGCGCGCCGCGCAACATCCACGGCACCTCCGACGGCGGCGCCCAGGACAGCGTGACGGTGCCACCGCGGGGCCCGGAGACGAGCAGGCCGAACTGCACGGTGTCCCCGTAGGCTTCCCGGTGCCGGAGCAGGCGAAGGCGCAGTCCGGGGTGCTCCGCCCGCAGGGCCGCCAGCAGTTCCTCCGCGGACCCGGCCGCTACCGGGTCGGTGTTGAGGCGCGCGAGCAGAGTCAGCGCCTGCCCGAGAGCAGCGTCGTCGAGCGCCGCGCCGGCCGGGGCGATCATGCGGGCACCTCCTGGACGGCGGGGCGCCGGGAGCGGTGGGCACCGTCGAGCAGCAGCTCGCACAGTGCGTCGGAGATGGGCAGACCCGTCGCGTCCTCGATCCACAACCACTGTCCCGACGGGTTGATCTCGAGGAACACGTAGCGGCCGTCCGGAGTGAGTATGAGATCGATTGTCCCGTACTGCAATTCGAGCTCAGCCACCAGACTGCGGCACAACGCGGCGAGCGCGGCCGGCAACTCGTGCCGGCTGTAGCGGGTCGTGGAAGGGTCGTAGCTGCGCCAGTCGAGCCGCGTGTGGTTGCTGTCCTGGCTGTGGATGGCGGCGCCGAGGACCCGCTGCCCGACCACCGTCACCCGCACCTCGATCTGTTTGGGCACATAGCCCTGCACGATCATCGGGCACAGGCGCATCGCCTCCGCGTACCCCAGGTCCGTCGTCGTGACAGGCTCGCACATGCGGAAGTAGCCGTCGTCACCGTCGATCAGGAACGGCCGGTCGAGCGGTTTGCTGATCACCTGCCCCTCGTGCCGGTCCCAGAAATCGAGGAACTCGTCCGGGGAGGTGGTCACGATCGTGGGCGGAAGCTCGAACCCGAGACGGCCGGCCAGGGTGAGCTGGGCGGTCTTGCGGGCCGCCTGCCGGATCGCGGCCCGCGTTCCCGGCACCGCGAGACAGTCCAGATCGTCCCAGAGCGCGGAGGTCATTGCCTCGCATTCCCTTTCGACGTACTCGCGGACCGCCGGGGCGGTGACCTCCGGGTGCGCCCGCGGGTTGCGTGGGCGGCGGAACCAGACCGTGTCGACGGCGGACAGGTCGATCCGCCCACCGCGGTGGTCGAGGGTGCGGCGGACCGCACCGCCGGCGGTGTAGCCGACGGAGATCGACGCGTGGACAGGAAAATCGGCGGGGTCGAACACGACGACCCGGGCGTCGCGCCGGCGCAACAGGTCGACGACGTGGTCTGCGTGCGGGTCACCCGGCTGGGTGAGCACCAGGATGCGGGCGGGATGCGCGCTCATGAGCTGTTCCTCGGGGCGGATCGGATCGGATCGGTCGACGGACGAGCGCCGGGTGGGCGAGGCGAGCCGCCTCCCCACCCGGCGTCCTCGGTCCGTCAGAAGTCCTGATCGGTACCGACCGCGCCGGTCGACATGTCGATCGTCTTGCTCGACCGATCCTCGCACGCGCGACCGCCGGACACGGTCGCGAGGCGCGCCTCGTCGAGTTCCGCACCCTCGGCGGAAATGGCGGTGATGACGGTGTTACGCAATGCGTTCTCCTCTGTCAGGATGTGCCGGACCGTCCGGCGAGGAGAACGATCGCGCAGCGCGCTTAGCATGCGCTTAGCGTCGGCTGACGGACCGCGACGTGCGGATGGGCGAGGTGGGGTCGCCGATCCTGCTACGCCGCGGACCTTCTATGCCGCGGAGGTCACCCGGTACACGTCGTAGACGCCCTCGACGTTGCGGACGACGTTGAGCACGTGCCCGAGGTGCTTGGGATCGCCCATCTCGAACGTGAAGCGGCTCACCGCGACCCGGTCGCCGGTCGTGGTCACCGACGCCGAGAGGATGTTCACCTTCTCGTCGGCGAGTGCCTTGGTGACGTCCGAGAGCAGCCGGTGCCGGTCGAGCGCCTCGATCTGGATGGCCACGAGGAACACCGACGACGGGGACGGCGCCCACTTGACCTCGATGATCCGCTCGGACTGCTGCTGCAGGGATCCGGCGTTGGTGCAGTCGGTGCGGTGCACGCTCACCGAGCCGGTGCGGGTCACGAAGCCCATGATCTCGTCGCCGGGCACCGGCGTACAGCACTTGGCCAGCTTCGACACCGTGCCCGGCGCGCCGGGCACGAGGATGCCGGAGTCACCGCTCTGCCGGGACCGGGTCGGAATGGACGACGGGGTGGACCGCTCCGCGAGCTCCTCCTCGACGCCACCGACCCCGCCGAGCAGCGCGACGAGGCGCTGCACGACGTGGTGCGCCGAGACATGGTGCTCACCGACCGCGGTGTAGAGCGCCGACACGTCGGCGTACCGCAGTTCCTTGGCCACGGCCTGCATCAGGTCCGCGTTCATCAGGCGCTGCAGCGGCAGCCCGACCCGCTTGACCTCCTTGCCGATGGCGTCCTTGCCGGCCTCGAGCGCCTCCTCGCGGCGTTCCTTCGCGAACCACTGCCGGATCTTGGCCTTCGCGCGCGGCGAGACCACGAACGACTGCCAGTCGCGGCTCGGCCCGGCATTGGGGTCCTTGGACGTGAAGACCTCGACGACCTCGCCGTTCTCGAGCTTGCGTTCGAGCGCGACGAGCCGGCCGTTGACCCGCGCGCCGATGCAGCGGTGCCCCACCTCGGTGTGCACGGCGTACGCGAAGTCCACCGGCGTCGACCCGGACGGCAGCGTGATCACGTCGCCCTTGGGGGTGAAGACGAAGATCTCCTTCACGGCGAGGTCGTAACGCAGCGACTCGAGGAACTCGCCGGGGTCGGCGGCCTCGCGCTGCCAGTCGAGCAACTGCCGCATCCACGCCATGTCGTCGAGCTCGGCGACGTCGCCCGAGTGTTTGCCCTTGGTCTCCTTGTACCGCCAGTGCGCGGCGATGCCGAACTCGGCGGTGCGGTGCATCTCGCGGGTGCGGATCTGCACCTCGAGCGGCTTGCCCTCGGGGCCGATCACGGTGGTGTGCAGCGACTGGTACACGCCGAACCGCGGCTGGGCGATGTAGTCCTTGAACCGGCCCGCCATCGGCTGCCACAGCGAGTGCACGACGCCCACGGCGGCGTAGCAGTCGCGGATCTCGTTGCACAGGATCCGCACGCCGACCAGGTCGTGGATGTCGTCGAAGTCGCGGCCCTTGACGATCATCTTCTGGTAGATCGACCAGTAGTGCTTCGGCCGGCCCTCGACGGTGGCATCGATCCGCGACGCTGCGAGCGTCGCGTTGATCTCGGCGCGGACCTTGGCCAGGTAGGTGTCGCGCGACGGCGCCCGGGTGGCGACGAGCCGCACGATCTCCTCGTACTTCTTCGGGTGCAGGATCGCGAAGGACAGGTCCTCGAGCTCCCACTTGACCGTCGCCATGCCGAGACGGTGCGCGAGCGGCGCGATCACCTCGAGGGTCTCGCGCGCCTTGCGGGCCTGCTTCTCCGGCGGCAGGAAGCGCATGGTGCGCATGTTGTGCAGCCGATCGGCGACCTTGATCACCAGGACCCGGGGGTCGCGCGCCATCGCGATGATCATCTTGCGGATGGTCTCGCCCTCGGCGGCGGTGCCGAGCACCACCTTGTCCAGCTTGGTGACGCCGTCGACGAGGTGGGCGACCTCCTCGCCGAACTCGGCGGTGAGCTGCTCGAGACTGTAACCGGTGTCCTCGACGGTGTCGTGCAGCAGCGCCGCGATCAGCGTCGTGGTGTCCATGCCGAGCTCGGCGAGGATCGTCGCGACCGCGAGGGGATGGGTGATGTACGGGTCGCCGGACTTGCGCTTCTGCGACGCGTGCCGCTCCTCCGCCACGTCGTAGGCGCGCTGCAGCTCCGACAGGTCGGCCTTCGGGTACAGCTCGCGGTGGATCGTGACCAGCGGCTCGAGCACCGGCTTGAGAGTGGTGCCGCGCTGCCCGGTGATGCGGCGCGCCAGCCGCGCCCGCACCCGGCGGGAGGCCGACGTGGACGCCGAGGTCGGGGTCGGACCGGAATTCTGGGACCGATCAAGATTCTGGGTCATGCCCACACCTCCCGTCGCCGATGCACACCGGACGCACCGCCGCACATTCCTCGTCGTCCGGAACCACCGGCACCTGCGCCAACTCTAGCTCTCAGAGCCGAACCAATGACGTCACCGGGTACTTTTCCAGCCGCGCCCGCCCACCGAGGGCCTCGATCTCGGTCACCACCGCCACCGCGACGACCAGGGCACCGGCCGCGTCGAGAAGCTCCGCCGTCGCCGAGAGGGTGCCGCCGGTGGCGAGCACGTCGTCGACGACGAGTACCCGCCGCCCGCGCAACCGAACCGAATCCTGCGGGATCTCGATCGCCGCGGTGCCGTACTCGAGGGAGTACTCGCGGGTGTCCACCGGCGGAGGCAGCTTGCCGGCCTTGCGCACCGCGAGGACGCCGACACCCAGAGCGTGGGCGATGCCGCCGCCGAGCAGGAAGCCGCGGGCGTCGACGCCGGCCACCAGTTCCGCGTCCGGCGCGGTGGCGGCCAGCGCGGCGATGACCGCCCCGAAGGCCTCGCCGTCGGCGAAGACCGGGGTCAGGTCGGCGAAGCGGACGCCGGGCGCCGGGAAGTCGTCGACCCAGCGGGTACGGGCGGTGACCGCCGTGGCGGCACGTTCGATCAGAGCGTGCGCTCCGGCGGGATTGCTGTTCATCTGTTGAGGATCCACCTGTCCATGTTCCAGCCCGCACCGGCAGCGCTGGGGTTGGCGACGGCGGCACGCAGGCCGCCGGCGAAGGTCGTCTCCCGGGGCTGCGCGTACAGCGGCAGGGTCGGCATCGCGGTCCACAGGATCGTCTCGGCCTCACCCACCAGACCGGAGATGGTGGCGTCGTCGGTGGTGACGGCGAGGGCGTCGAGGATCTGGTCGACGCGGGCGTCGGCGAAGCGCCCGACGTTGCTGCCGGCCGCGGAGTTGAGGGCGCCGCGCGCGTCCTGCATGTCGGCCGTGCCTCCCGCCCCTGCCGCGACGGCGGTCCCGGCCAGGACGGCATCGACCTGGCCCGCCGTGAGCTGCGACGGCGTGAACGTGTCCGAGGCGGCGTCGACCACCTCGATGCCCGCCTCGCGACAGGACTGGGCGATCAGCTCGACGGTACGGGCGCGGCGCGGGTCCGGGCCGAGGTACCCGATCCGCACGGTGATGCGGTCCGTCCCCGCAGCGGCGAGCTCGGCCTGCGCCGCGGTCGTGTCCGCCCGGTCGTAGCGGGCTGCGGGCCCGGACACGCCCGGGTACAGCGGCGAGTCGGCGGGCAACAGCCGCGACGACGTCGTCCCGGAACCGAGTCCGGTGGCGGGCACGTCCCCGACCCGGCCGAACTCGTCGAACAACTGCGAGCGGGGCACGCACAGCGCGAACGCCCGGCGCGCGGCGGCGGCGCCGAGGCTGCCCCCGCCGGTGCCCAGCACGAGCTGCTCGACGTTGCGCGACGCCGCGGCCGTCGTCTCCACGTCGTCCCCGAGGGACAGGTCGAGTGCCCCGGTGCCGGTGTCGGCGACGTGGACGCGGCCGTCGGCGGCCGCCGCGGAGGCGTCGGTGCCGCGCGGCCACACCACGATCCGGTCGGTGCCGGGCTTGTTGCCCCACCAGCGTTCGTTCGCGACGAGGACGAGCCCGTCCTCGGCGGTGAACGACTCGATCCGGTAGGGGCCGGAGGCCGGCAGCAGCGACAGGTCCAGCCGGCCGGGGGTCAGGTTCCACCCGGTGTTCCAGAAGTCGGCGAGCCGGCGCAGCGCCTCGACGTCGCCACCGCCGATGGCGGCGACCACGTCGGGCACCCCCGAGACCCGGGCAGCGACGTGCGCGGGCATCAGCTCGGTGGCGCCGAACAGGGCTCGCCAGTCGGCGTAGGCTCGGCCGGCGCGGAAGACGACGGTGGCGTCCTTGGACCCGGTCTGACAGTCGATCCGTTCGATGTCGACGTAGCCGGAGCGCCGGGCGGCGGAGAACAGGTTCGCCGGAGCACCCGAGGCGTCGGGCGCGGTGAATCGGCCGCTGGCGGCGGCCCAGGCGAGCACCAGGTCGTCGCACGACATCGGCACCCCGTCCGAGTACACGGAGTCCGGGGACAGCCGGTACTGGACGGTCAGCGGGTCCTGCGAGACGACGGTGGCCGCCCCGATGTCGGTGTCGGAGATCACCTGACCGGCCGGATCGACGTAGCCGAAGCCGGGCAGCACGCGGGCCAGGGCCTGCCGGGCTCCCGAGGCGGCGCCGTCCACGGTGTTGGCGTTGTAGGTGGTCACCGTGTTGTCGACGGCATACCCGATGGAGGGCAGGGACTCCTCCGTCGTGCCACAGGCGACGGTGGTCGCGGCGAGCGCCGCCGCGGCGGCCGCGCCCGCGATCGCCGCGCGGACGGACCGGCGGCGCCGGGCTCGACGTGTGTGCTCGGGTGCCGACATGTCAGTGCCTTCTCTTGGCGCGCTTTCCGGTGGGCCGGACGCCCGGTCTGGGGGTTCGCTCGGCCACCGGCGCGGCGCCGGCGCCCGCCGTCGTGGTCGCTCCGATGCGCTTGGTCACGGACACGGGTGTCGCGCCGGCGTGCGCGCCGACGGCCTCCCCGGCGGGGGGCACGGTCCGCGATTCGGCGGCGCCGCGCTTGGCGAGCACCTTGCGGGTGTGTGCGGCCACCGGCCCGCGCCATTCCTTGAGGGTCACCAGCAGCGGAGTCGCGAAGAAGATCGACGAATAGGCGCCGACCACGATGCCGACGAGCTGGACGAGGGCGAGGTCCTTGAGGGTGCCGACGCCGAGCAGCCACACCGCGATGACCATCAGCGCGAGCACCGGCAGCACCGAGATGACCGTGGTGTTGATCGACCGCATGAGGGTCTGGTTGACGGCGAGGTTGGCCTGCTCGGCGTAGGTCCGACGATGCAGGTGCAGGATGCCGCGCGTGTTCTCCTCGACCTTGTCGAACACCACCACGGAGTCGTACAGCGAGAAGCCGAGGATGGTGAGCAGGCCGATGACGGTGGCCGGGGTGACCTCGAATCCGACGAGCGAATACACCCCCGCGGTGACGATCATGTCGAAGAACAGGGCGGCCAGCGCCGCGAGCGCCATGTCCCGCTCGTAGCGCACCGCGATGTAGATGCTGACGAGCACCAGGAACACCGCGAGCGCGATGAGGGCCTTCTGGGTGATCTGTCCGCCCCACGTCTCGCTGACGTCGGCGACGCTGATCGCGTCGCGCGACGGCACGCCGTCGGGCCCGGTCGGCTGGAACTCGTCGTACAGCGCGTTCTGCAGGGTCCGGACCTGCTCGAGGTCGAGGGCCTCCGAACGGATCTGAATCGAGGCGCCCGCGCCGGACCCGACGGTCTGCACCGATACGGGCTCGGTGCCGAGGGTGTCGGAGTACACCGTCTCCACCTGCTCGGTGGTGACGCCCTCGGCGGCCGGGAGCTGGATGCGGGTGCCGCCTTCGAAGTCGATGCCCCACGTGAAGCCGCGGATCAGCATGCTCAGCAGCGCCACCAGCACGATGCCGCCGGTGAGCAGGTAGTAGAACTTGCGGCGGCCGACGATCTCGAACGCGCCGGTGCCGGTGTAGAGGCGGGAGAGGACGCTGTGCCGGGGTGCGGTCGTGGTGGTGTCGGTCATCGTCACGCCTCCTTCGCCGAGGCAGCCGCGAGCTGGCGCTCACGGGCGACCTGCTGAATGGCGCCGAGACCGTTCACGCTCGGCTTGGACCAGAACTTCGACGTCGACGCCAGGTGCACCAGCGGCCACGTCACCAGGAACACCACCACGACGTCGAGGATGGTGGTCAGGCCGAGGGTGAAGGCGAAGCCGCGGACCTGACCGACCGCGAGGACATAGAGCACCGCGGCGGCGATGAAGCTCACGGCGTTGCCGGACAGGATGGTCCGGCGGGCCCGGGCCCAGCCGCGGGGCACAGCGGAGCGGAAGCTCCGACCCTCACGGATCTCGTCCTTGATGCGTTCGAAGAACACCACGAACGAGTCGGCGGTCATGCCGATGCCGATGATCAGGCCGGCGATGCCGGCGAGGTCGAGGGTGAAGTTGATGTACCGGCCGAGCAGCACCATCACCGCGTACACGGCAAGCCCGGACATCACCAGCGACAGCGCGACGAGCACGCCGAGCATGCGGTAGTAGACGAGGCTGTAGAGCAGCACGAGGACCAGGCCGACGATGCCGGCGATCAGCCCGGCCTCGAGCGATGCCAGGCCGAGGGTCGCGGACACCGTCTCGGCCTCCGACGCGGCGAACGACAGGGGCAGCGAGCCGTACTTGAGGGTGTTGGCGAGCTCGGTGGCCTGGGTGTTGGTGAAGTTGCCGGTGATCGAGGTCGCGCTGCCGGCGGGGGTGGCGCCCTGGATCACGGGCGCGCTGACCACCTTGGAGTCGAGGACGAACGCGGCCTGCTGGCCGATGCTGGCGGCGGTGAACTGCGCCCAGGTGCTGCTGCCCTCGGAGTCGAACGTGAGGCTGACCTCGTAGCGGGACTGCTGGGTGTTGTAGCCGGAGGAGGCGTCGGTGATCTGCTGGCCGTCGATGATGCTCGGGCCGAGCAGATAGACGGCGGTGCCGTCGGTGGAGCACGCGACGAGCGGCTTTGCCGGATCGTCGTTGCCGGCGAGCGGGTCGGCGGCCGAGCAGTCCAGGGTGGCCATGGCCTGCTGCAGGACGGCCGGGTCCTCGCTCTGCCGGGTCTCCTTGGCGGCGGCGATGTCCGCGGCGGCCCGGGCCTGCGGGTCGAGGTCCTCCGTGGGAGCGGGAGCGGGCGCCGGGGCGTCGGTGGCGGGCGCCGGGG
>NZ_PCZU01000052.1:0-947 GCF_002887785.1 Rhodococcus sp. ENV425 | reverse complement strand
GCCCAGGTCCGCTGCCCCGTCGAGCCCGCCGGTCAATCCACCGGCCAGGTCCCCGCCCAGGTCCGCTGCCCCGTCGAGCCCGCCCGTCAACCCACCGCTCAGGCCGCTGCCGAGTCCGGCGCCGAGGTCAGCGACGGTATCCAGTCCCCCGGACACGTCGCCGGTGAGGCCGCCGACCGCCTCGCCGCCGCCGGCGAGCTGCCCGCCGAGGTCGAGCGCGCCGTCGAGGGCGTAGCCGAGCTGGCCGGTCAGGTCCGCGTCGGCGCCGAGACCGCCGCCGAGGGTGGTGGCCAGCTGGGAGCTCAGGTCCACGGTGGAGTCGAGCGTTCC
The DNA here is from genome assembly GCF_002887785.1 of Rhodococcus sp. ENV425. NCBI lineage: Bacteria > Bacillati > Actinomycetota > Actinomycetes > Mycobacteriales > Nocardiaceae > Rhodococcus > Rhodococcus sp. ENV425. Next base: position 617 of record NZ_PCZU01000052.1, on the reverse strand, counting down.
GCCGAGGCCGGCCTCGAACACCCCACCCAGCGCGGAACCGAGGTTCGCGCCGGCTTCCCCGCCGACGGAGAACGCGGAGCCGAGCACCGCGGAGAGGGTGCCGTCGGCGCTCGATTCGACGGTCGTCGACAGGTCGAGCGCGACGTTGAGGGCGTTGCCGAGCTCGAGGGTCGCGGAGTTCTCGAGACCGAGCGCGCCGCCGAGGAGGCCGCCGACCGCGGTGCCGAGGTCCACGCCGCCGGAGGCGTCGCCGCCGAGGAGGGCGCCGAGGTCGATGCCGCCGACGAGCCCGCCGTCGGCACTGCCCTCGAGTACGGCGCCGAGGGTGCCACCGAGATCACCGGCGACGGAGCCGCCCGCCTCGAGCAGCGCGGACAGGGAGGCTCCGAGTCCCGCGGTCACGCCGGTGAGGGCGTCGAGGCCACCGCCGAGGTCCAGGCCACCGGCGAGCCCGGTACCGACCTCGAGGACGGATTCGAGGGCGCCGCCGAGCTGTCCGGCGAGGTCGGTGCCCAGGCCCAGCGTGCCGCCGAGGGTCGCGCCGACGGCCGTCGCGAGGTCCGCGCCACCGGCGAGGGCCGCCTCGACCGCGGTGGAGAAGCCGCCGCCCGCGGCGA
>NZ_PCZU01000294.1:12595-13548 GCF_002887785.1 Rhodococcus sp. ENV425 | reverse complement strand
CATACGCCGTGTTCGACGCCCGCAACGGCGCCAACCGCTCCGCATCGGTGACCGGAGCGTCCGACAGTTCGTCGAGGTCGAGGGTGTCGAGAGTGAGCGTCGGGATCGTCTGTCCCGGTACCACGAAGCCGTCGCGCTCGGTGGTCAGCACCACCACCGGAGCCGCGACCTCGAGAATGTACCCGGTCCGCTCCGCCGGCTGGTCCGGGTCCAGTGGCACATACGCACCACCGGCCTTGACCACGGCGTACATGCCCACCAGCAACTCGACCGACCGGCGCATTGCCAGCGCCACGGTCGACTCCGGCCCCACACCCAGCGCAACAAGCTGCCGCGCAAGACGATTGACCCGGGCATCGAACTCGCCGTAGGTGAGCGTCACACCCTCGAACACCAACGCCGGCGCGTCGGGAGCGCGCCGCACCTGCTCGTCGAACAGATCCACCAGCGTCGCCGGCCCCCCGACCGCACGAGCGGTCTCGTTCCACGCCTCGAGCACCCGCACCCGCTCGGCCGCCTCGAGAATCTCGATATCCCCCAGCGCCACCGACGGATCGGCCACAATCGCCTCGAGCACCCGCACGAACCGCTCCGCGAACACCACGACGGTTGGCTCGTCGAACAGATCCGTGGCGTACGTGAGCACGCTCGTGATCCCCTCGGGGGCGCCGTCGTCGGCGTACCGGTCGGTGACCACGAGATGCAGGTCGAACTGCGAGGTCTGCAGGTCCGCGTCCACACCGGAGACGGTCAGTCCCGGCAGCTCGAGGCTCGTCGTCGCGAGGTTCTGGAACGACAGGCCCACCTGGAACAGCGGATGCCGCGCCGTCGACCGCTCCGGATTGAGCACCTCCACGAGCCGCTCGAACGGCACGTCGGCGTTCGCGAAGGCCTGCAGGTCCCGCTCCCGCGCCTGGTCGAGCAGGTCGGCGAAGGACTCGCCGGGCTCGACC
>NZ_PCZU01000294.1:8741-12543 GCF_002887785.1 Rhodococcus sp. ENV425 | reverse complement strand
CGATCGGCGTGCCGATCGCGATGTCGTCGGTGCCCGACAGCCGCGCGAGCAGCACCGCGAACGCGGCGTGGACGGCCATGAACAGCGTCGCGCCCCGGCCCCGGGCCAGCTCGACCAGCTGCCGGTGCAGGTCGGCGTCGATCGTGAAGTCGATCTTCCCGCCCGCGAAGGACTGCACGGCCGGTCGCGGCCGGTCGGTCGGCAGATCCAGCTGGTCCGGCAGATCCGCCAGGGCCTGCTTCCAGTACGTCACCTGCTTCGCAGCCACCGACGCCGGGTCGTTCTCGTCGCCGAGCACCCGCCGCTGCCACAGGGCGTAGTCGGCGAACTGCACCGGCAGCGGTGCCCAGTCCGGAGCGTTCCCGGTCGACCGGGCGACGTACGCCGCCACGAGATCGCGGGTGAGCGGCCCCATCGAGGAGCCGTCCGCCGAGATGTGGTGGACGACGAAGGCGACGATCATCTCGTCCTCGCCGACGGCGAACAACCGCACCCGGATCGGGGCCTCCGACGTCACGTCGAAGCCGGTGTAGGCCAGCTCGCGGATCCGATCGGCGACCTCGTCCCAGGTGGTGACGACGGGTGTCAGGTCCGGGACCACCGCCGTCACCGGCAGCACGACCTGGACCGCGCCGTCGTCGGTCTCCGGGTACGCCGTGCGCAGCACCTCGTGCCGGGTGAACACGTCCCGGATCGCGTCCTGCAGCGCCGCGACGTTCAACCGGCCCGAGAGCCGCAGCGCCACCGGCAGGTTGTAGGCCGCCGACTCCGGGTCGAAGCGGTTGAGGAACCACATGCGCTGCGGGGCGAGCGAGAGCGGCACCCGTTCCGGCCGCGGCCCGGCCACCAGTGGCACGGAGCCGCCGGATCCGGCGTGCTGCTCGACGTGCGCCGCGAGCGCCTCGACCGTCGAGGCGTCGAACAGCACCCGCACCGGCACCCGCGAATCCAGCGCCGCACCCAGGCGCGCCACCAGCTGCGTGGCGATCAGCGAGTTACCGCCGAGCGCGAAGAAGTCGTCGTCGAGACCGACCCGGTCCACGCCGAGGACCTCGGCGAAGATGCCCGCGACGATCTCCTCGATCGGAGTCGTCGGGGCCCGGAACTCCCGCGCGGCGAACGTCGGCGCGGGCAGCGCCTTGCGATCGAGCTTGCCCGAGGTGTTCAGCGGGAACTCCGCGAGCACCACGATCGCCGCGGGCACCATGTACGACGGCAGCGTCCGCGTCACGAACGCGATCACCTCGCCCGCGTCCACCTCGTGGCCCGGCGCGGGAACGACATAGCCGGCGAGCTGGTCGCCGGTAGGGGTCGGCACCACCAGCACCGCGGCCTGGTTCACCGACTCGTGCGCCAGCAACGCCGTCTCGATCTCGCCGAGCTCGATGCGCTGACCGCGGAACTTCACCTGGAAGTCGGTGCGGCCGATGTACTCGAGTTCCCCGGTTTCGTTCCAGGTGACCAGGTCGCCGGTGCGATACATCCGCTCCCCCGGCGCCCCGAACGGGTTCGCGACGAACCGGTCGGAGGTCAGGTCCGGGCGGCGGACGTAGCCGCGGGCCAGCTGCACGCCCGCCAGATACAGCTCACCCGGGACCCCGACCGGCACCGGCCGCAGCCGGCCGTCGAGGACCAGCACCCGCACGTTCCACTCCGGGACGCCGATCGGCACCACGTCGACCGGTCCGGTGGCCGGCGCCTGCCAGAAGGTGGCCGACACCGCCGCTTCGGTCGGGCCGTAGAGGTTGTCGATCGCGGCCGTGCTGATGCGCCGCACGCCCTCGATCGTCTCCGGCGGCAGGGCCTCGCCGATCACGAAGATGTGCCGCAGCGTGGCGCACGACTCCCGGTCGACGTGGGCGGCGAACACCGTGAGCATCGACGGCACGAAGTCGGTGATCGTCACCTTCTCGCGGGCGATGACGTCCGCGACGTACACCGGGTCGCGGTGGCCGTCGGGTGTCGCCACGACCAGCTTCGCCCCCACACTCAGCGGCATGAAGAAGCCCCACAGCGACACGTCGAACGTCGTGGCCGTCTTCTGCAGGTAGACGTCCTGTGCCGTCATCTCGAACTCGTCGAGCATCCACGCCGTCTGGTTGACGATGGCGCGGTGCGTGACGGCGACGCCCTTGGGCCGGCCGGTCGAGCCGGACGTGAAGATGGCGTAGGCCGTGTTGTCCGGGCGCAGCGGCGCACGCCGGTCCCGGTCGGTGACGGGCGCGTCCGAGACCGCCGACAGATCCAGCTCGTCGACGAGGACGGCGTCGACGGTGAGCCCGTCGGGAACGGTGAACTCGTCGCGGGCGGTCGTGACGATGCACACCGGGTCGGCCGTGTCGAGGATGTGCCGGACACGGTCGACCGGGTGATCCGGATCGATCGGCACCCATGCGCCGCCGGCCTCGACGATCGCGTACATGCCCACCAGCAGGTCGAACGACCGCCGGATCGCCAGGCCCACCAGGGACTCCGGCCCCACCCCCTGCGAGATCAGGTGCCGCGCGAGGCGATTGACGCGGGCGCCGAATTCGGCGTACGTCAGCTCGGCACCCTCGTAGGCCAGCGCCACCGCATCCGGGGTGCGCCGGGCCTGCGCCTCGAACCGGGACAGGAGCAGTTCGGTGCCGTCGAGGGCGTGGTCCGAGTCGTTCCACCCGTGCAGGATCTGCTCGAGTTCGGCCGCGTCGAGCAGATCGACGTCGCCGACGGGCAGCGCCGGCTGCTGTGCGATCGCTTCGAGGACCCGCACGAACCGCGACAGCAGCGTCTCGACCTGCTGCACGTCGAACAGCCTGCGCTGGTAGCGCAGGTCGAGGTCCATGCCGGATCCGACATGGATGAACAGGCTCAGCGGGTAGTGGGTGGCGTCGTTCGTGCCGACGCCGGTGACCGACATGCCGTCGATCGACGCCGCCTGGTCGGCCAGGCCCTTCTCGTCGAGCGGGTAGGACTCGAACACCGTGAGGGTGTCGAACGCCACGGTCGGCCCGGCGACCCGCTGGATCTCGGTGAGACCCAGATGATGGTGCTCGAGCAACTCGGCCTGCTCCTGCTGCAGGCGCTGCAGGAACCGCTCGATCGGCTCCTGCGGATCGAACGTCACCCGCACCGGCAGGGTGTTGATGAACAGGCCCACCATCGACTCCACGCCGGGCAGGTCCGCCGGCCGGCCCGACACGGTGGCGCCGAAGACGACGTCGTCGCGTCCGGTCGACCGGCCGAGCAGCACGCCCCACGCCGCCTGGACGAGGGTGTTGACGGTGACGCCGAGCCGGGCCGCGGCCGAGGCGATCTCGGCCGTGCGGGCGTCGTCGAGCAGCAGCCGCACGCGGTCGGCGCCCTCGGCGCCGGGGTGCCGGTCGGTCGCCGGGGCGAGCAGCGTCGGCTCCTCGAACCCGTCGAGCACCCGGGCCCACGTGGCGCGGGAGGCGTCGAGGTCACGCTCGGCGACCCACGCCAGGAACGACCGGTAGGAGCGGGCCCGCGGCAGCGGCGACGCATCCCCGCGGGTGGCGTACAGCATCATCATGTCCTGCATCAGCAGCGGCATCGACCAGCCGTCGATGAGGATGTGATGCACGGTCACGCCGAGCTGGTAGCGGCCGTCGCCGAGCGACGCGAGGACGAACCGGATCAGCGGCGCCTCGTCCATCGCGAACCGGCGCGCCTGCTCCTCCCGCCAGAACGGGACCGTCGCGCGCACGCCCTCGGCGGCGACGAGCTGCGACAGGTCGGCCTCACGCCACGGCACCCGCACGCCGGAGAGCACCACCTGCACCGGGGCACCGGCGGCGTCGGC
>NZ_PCZU01000294.1:3922-8731 GCF_002887785.1 Rhodococcus sp. ENV425 | reverse complement strand
GAACACCGTCCGCAGGTTCGGGTACCGGTCGAGCAGCGCCTGCGCCGCGCCGCGCAGCCGCTGCGGATCGACCACGCCGTCGAGGTCGAGCACGGCCTGGATCGTGTAGACGTCCACGCTGGATTCGTCCATGAGGGCGTGGAACAGCAGGCCCGACTGCAGCGGGGACAGCGGCCATACGTCGGTCGCCGACGGGAAGCGCGCCTCCCACGCCTCGAGGTCCTGCTGGGTCACCGACACGAGCGGCACGTCCGACGGGGTCAGGCCGCCGGCGCCGGGCTCGCTCGCGTACCGGGCCAGCGCCGCGAGCGCGTCCACCCAGTAGGCGGCGAGGGACTCGACCTCGTCCGGGCCGAGAAGGCCGGTCGGGAAGGCGAATCCGGCCGCGAGCTGCGGTCCGTCCGCACCGTCGGACACGATCGCGTTGATGTCGACGACGGCGTTGGCGGGCATGTCCGCGTCGAGGGCGGCGTCGACCCCACCGAGCGCGTCCGTCGGAACCCAGCCGATCGCGGCGAGTTCCTCGGGCACGTCCGCGGCGGACACCCGGCCGAGGTAGTTGAAGCTCACCTGCGGCTGGGTGGTGTATGCGGACAAGATCTGCGAGCCGACCGGATCGAGGTGGCGCAGCAGGCCGTAGCCCATGCCCTTGTCCGGGATCGCCAGGAGCTGTTCCTTGACGGCCTTGACGGCGGATCCCATGGCGGTGCCGCCGGCGAAGGCGTCGTCGACGTCGATGCCGGTCAGGTCCACCCGCACGGGATGCGCGCTGGTGAACCAGCCGACGGTGCGGGACAGGTCCGCACCCGGCACGACCGACTCCTCGCGGCCGTGACCCTCGAACTTCAGCAGCGCGGACGTCGCGTCGACGCCGCGGTCGCGCCGCCACCGGGTCAGCGCCAGGCCGAGCGCGGCGATGAGCCCGTCGTTGACGCTGCCGTGGAACAGCGCGGGCACCGCGGTCAGCAGCGCCTCGGTGTCGGCCGCGGGGATGTTCACGTCGAGACGCTGCACGGTCGACGCGACGTCGACCGCCGGGTCGAACGCGCGGCCGCCGAGCAGCGGGTCCAGCCCGTCGAGCACCGACCGCCACAGCTCCAGCTCCGCCCGGCGTTCGGGCGCGCGCGCGGCGTCCACCAGACCGTGGGCCCAGCGGCGCAGCGACGTGCCGACCGGCGGCAGCGCGACGTCCTGTCCCGCCGCCACCTGGCCCCACGCGACGGCGAGGTCGGGCAGCAGGATTCGCCAGGAGACGCCGTCGACCACGAGATGGTGGGCGACGACGAGCAGCACGCCGGGGCGTTCGCCGGGTCCGAAGTCGAACCACACGAACCGCAGCACCCGTCCCTCGGTGGGCGCGAGCCGGTCGAGCGCGGCGTCGAGCTCGCGCGACGCGACCGCGGTGAGCGCGGCGGCGTCGATGTCGGCGGGCACCTCGACGCGGGTGACGAGTTCGTCGGCGTCGACCGTGTCCGCGGCACGCACCCGCAGCACGGGGGCGCCGTCGGCGTCGTGCTCGAGGATCGACCGCAGCGCGTCGTGGTGGTCGACGACGGCGCCGATGGTGCGCACCAGCACGTCCCGGTCGATGTCCTTGGGCAGCGTCACCGCCACGGACTGGGAGAAGCGGTCGAACCCGCCACCCCAGCCGAGCACCTCGCGCATGATCGGCGTGAGCGGCACCTCGCCGACGCCGCCGCCGGGCAGTTCCTTCAGACCGCCGGGGCCCTCGCCCGCGGTGGTGCGGGTCGCGACCTCGGCGAGACCGGCGACCGACCGGCGCTCGAACACGTCACGCGGCGTGAACACGACGCCGCGGGCCTTGGCGCGCGAGACCAGCTGGATGGAGACGATGCTGTCGCCCCCGAGCGCGAAGAACGACTCATCGACGCCGACCCGGTCGAGGCGCAGCACCTCGGCGAACACCTCGGCGATGATCTCCTCGAGATCATTGCTCGCGGCCCGGAATTCGCGCTCCTCGAGCTCCGGTTCGGGCAGCGCGTCGCGATCGAGCTTGCCGACGGGGGTCAGCGGGATCTTGTCGAGCACGACGAGCGCGGAGGGCACCATGTGCGCCGGCAGCGAGCGGCCGACGAACTCGGTCAGCGCGGCGGTGTCGATCGTCGCGCCCGCCTTCGGCAGCACGTAGGAGACGAGCACGGTGCCGCCGGAGGGCGTCGTGCGGCCCAGCGTGGCCGCGAACTCCACGGTCTCGTGGGACGTCAGCGCCGAGTCGATCTCGCCGAGTTCGATGCGGAAACCGCGCACCTTGACCTGGAAGTCGCTGCGCCCGACGAACTCGAGTTCGAGCCGGTCGTCGTCCATGACGCGCCAGCGCACCATGTCGCCGGTGCGGTACATCCGCCCGCCGTCCGCCGTGAACGGATCGGCGACGAACCGTTCCGAGGTGAGCACCGTGCGCCGGTGGTAGCCGCGGGCGAGGGCGGCACCCGACAGGTACAGCTCACCCGCGACACCCACGGGGACGGGCCGCAACCGCGAGTCGAGAACGAGGGCGGTCGTGCCGCGCACGGGGCCGCCGATCGTGATCGGATCCCCGGGCCGCACGTGCGCATAGGTGGAGATGACCGTCGCCTCGGTCGGGCCGTAGCCGTTGAGCAGCGTGCGGCCGGGCGCCCACCGGTTCACCAGCTCCGGCGGCAGGGCCTCACCACCGACGACGACCACCTCGAGGCTGTCGAGGCCCTCGGGGTCGACGGTGCCGATCACCGCGGGGGTGATGATCGTGTGGGTGGGGCGTTCGGTGCGGAACAGTTCCGCGAGGTCGGGGCCGCCGATGATCGTCGACGGCACGACGACCAGCGTCGCGCCCTGGGAGAACGCCGCGATCCACTCCATCACCGACGGGTCGAAGCTCGGCGACATGATGTGCAGGAACCGCGAGCGGGACGTCAGGCCGTACAGGTCGATGATCGTGTCCAGCAGCCCACCGAGGCCGGTGTGGGTGACCACGACGCCCTTGGGCCGGCCCGTCGAACCCGACGTGTAGATCAGGTAGGCAGGGTGCTGCGGGCGCAGCGGCCGGACACGGTCGGCGTCGGTGATCGGTGCCGACGAGCGGGCCGCGACGTCCGGTGCGAGACCGGGATCGTCGACGACCAGCCACTCGGCGTCGTCGGGCAGGCCGGCCCGGTGTGCGGTTCCCGTGATACCCAGGGCCGCACGGGAATCGGAGAGCATGTAGCGCACGCGCTCCGGCGGGTACGACGGATCGACCGGCACGTGTGCGGCGCCGGCCTTCGCCACCGCCCACACCGCACGGACCATGTCGTAGGAGCGCGGGAACGCCACGGCGACGATGTTCTCGGGGCCTACGCCGCGCTCGACCAGCAGCCGCGCGAGCCGGGACGAGTCCTCGTCGAGCTCGCGGTAGGTGATCGACCGTCCCTCGTGCCGCACGGCGGTGGCGTCCGGGTCCAGGGCCGCACCGGCCGTGAGGAGGTCGGCGAGGGTTCCGCCGCTGACGACGTCGGTGCCGCGGACGTGGGTCAGCCGCTCGAGCTCGTGCGGCGCGAGCAGCGGCAGGTCACCGACGGGCAGGGCCGGGTCGGCCAACGCCGCGTCGAGGAGGTGCGCGAAGCGGGCGGCGAACCCCTCGACGGTGCCGGCGTCGAACAGGGACCGCGCGTAGGAGAACTCGGCGGAGATCCCGTCCGGTCCGCCCTCGGTGGTGGTGTGCTCCCGCAGGGTCAGTGCGAGGTCGAACTTGGCGCTGTCCACGTCGAACGGCACCGTGGACACACTCAGCTCGGGCAGCTCGAGTCCGGTCTCGGGGAGGTTCTCGAACGACATGGCGACCTGGAACAGCGGGTGCCGGGCCGTGGACCGCTCGGGGTTGAGGATCTCGACGAGCCGCTCGAACGGAAGATCCGCGTGGGCGAACGCCTCGAGATCGCTCTCGCGGATGTGCCCGAGATGCTCGGCGAACCCGGCGTCGGCGTCGATGTGGCTGCGCAGCACCAGGGTGTTGACGAACATGCCGATCATCTCGTCGAGTTCGGCCTCACCGCGGCCGGCGATCGGCGTGCCGATCGCGATGTCGTCGGCGGCGGACATGCGCGCGAGGAACACCGCGAGGGCGGTGTGCATGACCATGAACAGCGTCGTGCCGCTGCGCCGGGCGAGGTCGGCGGCCTGCCGGTGGGTGGCCGCGTCGATGCGGAACTCGACCGTGCCGCCCTCGAAGGCCTGCACCGACGGCCGCGGCCGGTCGGTGGGCAGGTTCAGCTCGTCGGGCAGGCCGGCGAGCGTCCGCTTCCAGTAGTCGGCCTGCGCGGAGACGAGGCTGTCCGGATCGTCCTCCGATCCCAGGACCTGCCGCTGCCACAGCGCGAAGTCCGCGTACTGCACCGGCAGCGGCGCCCGGTCCGGTTCGTGCCCCGCCGCGCGCGCGACGTAGGCGATCATCACGTCCCGCGTCAGCGGTGCCATGGACCAGCCGTCGGCACTGATGTGGTGCGCGACGAACACCAGCACATGGTCGTCGCCGGCGATCCGGAAGAGCTTGGCGCGCAGGGGGATCTCTTCGGTGACGTCGAAGCCGGCGGAGACCACCTCGGTGACCCGGGCGACGAGGTCGGCCTCGGAGACCGGTTCGGGCGTGAGATCGGGTGCGGCCTCGGCGACCGGGAGGACCACCTGGAAGGCGTGCCCGTCGGACTCCGGGTAGACGGTGCGCAGCACCTCGTGCCGGGCGACGACGTCGCGCACCGCGGCCCGCATGGCGTCCACGTCGAGCGTTCCGGTCAGCCGGACCGCCACCGGGATGTTGTTGACCGCCGACCCGGT
>NZ_PCZU01000294.1:3375-3912 GCF_002887785.1 Rhodococcus sp. ENV425 | reverse complement strand
CGGTTGAGGAACCACATGCGCTGCTGCGCCAGCGACAGCGGGATCCGGTCCGGCCGCGGCTGCGGCACCAGCGGCGGACGACCGCCCCCGCCGGCGTGCTGCTCGACCGCGACGGCGAGGGCCTCGACCGTGGGCGCCTCGAAGACGACCCGGACGGGGATCTTCGCGTCGAGCGCGGCCCCCATGCGGGAGACCACCTGGGTGGCGATCAGCGAGTTGCCGCCGAGCTCGAAGAAGTCGTCGTCGACGCCGACCCGGGCGAGGCCGAGCACCTCGGCGAACACGCCCGCGACGATCTCCTCGACGGGGGTGCTCGGAGCGCGGAACTGCCGCGCCTCGAACACCGGTTCCGGCAGCGCCTTGCGGTCGAGCTTGCCGTTGACGTTCAGCGGCAGCGCCTCGAGCACCACGAACGCCGCCGGCACCATGTACGACGGCAACGCGCCGGCGAGCCCGGACTTCACGTGCGCGATGTCGAGCACCGCGCCCGTCTCCGGAACCAGGTACGCCACGAGCTGCGTGCCCGCCCGGTCGTCC
>NZ_PCZU01000294.1:2545-3327 GCF_002887785.1 Rhodococcus sp. ENV425 | reverse complement strand
GGAATCCGCGCACCTTCACCTGGAAGTCGCTGCGGCCGAGGTACTCCAGGCGGCCGGTGGTGTCCCACCGGACGAGGTCGCCGGTGCGGTAGAGCCGCTCGCCGTCGCCGAACGGGGAGGCGACGAACCGCTCCGCCGTCAGATCCGCCCGGCCGTGGTAGCCGCGCGCCAGCTGTGCACCGGCGAGGTACAGCTCGCCGGACACGCCGACCGGCACCGGATGCAGGCGCCCGTCCAGCACGTAGACCCGCGAGTTCCATTCCGGCACACCGATGGACACCGAGGCGCCCGCGTCGCCCACCACGTCGCCCGCGGTGATCGACACCGCGGCCTCGGTCGGGCCGTAGAGATTGACCAGCTGCGCGCTGTTGTGTCGCAGGAACCGCTGCGCCGTCGCCGCCGGCAGCGCCTCACCGATCGCGAGCACCCGGCGCAGCGACCTCGGCAGCATCCCGTCGGAGTCGACGAGCAGCGCCTCGAGCATCGACGGCACCACATGCAGGGTGGTGACCTCCTGCTCGGCCATCAGGGCGTTCAGGTAGCCGGGATCGCGGTGACCCTCCGGCGCGGCGATCACCAGCCGGCCCCCGCAGACCAGCGCCGACCAGAACTCCCACACCGACAGGTCGAACGTCGCCGCGGTCTTGAGCAGCGCCGCGTCCTGCGATCCGAGGCCGAAGTGCTCGCGCTTCCACAGCAACTGGTTCACGATCGCGCCGTGCGGCACCGCCACACCCTTCGGCTTGCCCGTCGAACCGGAGGTGAAGATCACGTACGCGGTG
>NZ_PCZU01000294.1:1721-2527 GCF_002887785.1 Rhodococcus sp. ENV425 | reverse complement strand
CCCGCCGCTCGGCGTCGGTGACCGGAGCACCGGCGTAGGTCGACAGGTCGGCCGTGTCGATCGCCAGGCGCGGGACAGACCTGTCCCCCGGGATCTCGACCCCGTCGGCGGTCAGCACCACCACCGGAGCCGCGGCATCCAGGATGTACCCGGTCCGCTCGGCCGGCTGATCCGGGTCGAGCGGCACGTACACGCCACCGGCCTTGGCGACGGCGTACATGCCGACGAGGAGCTCGATCGACCGGCGCATCGCCAGCGCCACCGTCGACTCGGGGCCGACCCCCGCCGAGATCAGGCGACGGGCAAGCCGGTTGACGCGGATGTCGAACTCGCCGTAGGTGAGCGTCTCACCCTCGAAGAACAGGGCCGTGGCGTCCGGAGTCCGGCGCACCTGCGCGTCGAACAGGTCGGGCAGGGTCACCGACGCGTCCACGGCGTGATCGGTGTCGTTCCAGCCCTCGAGCACCCGGAGCCGCTCGGCGTCGTCGAGCAGCGGCACATCGCCCACCGGGAGCGACGGGTCCGCCACCACGGCTTCGAGCAACCGCAGGAACCGGCGGGCGAAACCGGCCACCGTGGACTCGTCGAACAGGTCCGTGGCATAGGTGAAGAAGCCGGTCACCCCGGCCGCGGCACCGTCCTCGGCGTGCCGGTCGGTGACGATCAGATGCAGGTCGAACTGGGAGATCTGCATGTCCGCGTCGACGTTCGCGATGGTCAGACCCGGCAGCTCGAGCCGGGACTGGGCGACGTTCTGGAACGACAGGCCCACCTGGAACAACGGGTGCCGCGCGGTGGAGCGGACG
>NZ_PCZU01000294.1:0-1711 GCF_002887785.1 Rhodococcus sp. ENV425 | reverse complement strand
CTCCACGAGCCGCTCGAACGGCACGTCCGCATTGGCGAACGCCCCCAGGTCGGCCTCGCGGGCCTGTGCCAGCAGGTCCTCGAACGCCGCATCCGGCTGGACCTGCGTGCGGAAGACAAGGGTGTTGACGAACATGCCGATCAGATCGTCCAGCGCCCGCTCGTCACGCCCCGCGATGGGCGTGCCGATCGCGATGTCGTCCGTGTCGGACATCCGCGCGAGGAACACCGCGAGGGCGGTGTGCATCACCATGAACAGCGTCGTGTTGCTGCGACGGGCGAGGTCGATCAGCCGGGCGTGCAGCTCCGGATCGACGGCGAATCCGGTCCGGGCGCCGGCGAAGGACTGCACCGCCGGGCGCGGCCGGTCGGTGGGCAGGTCCAGCTGGTCGGGCAGACCGGCCAGCGCGTTCTTCCAGTACGCCACCTGCTTCGCCGCAACCGAGTCCGGATCGTCCTCGGACCCGAGGACCTCCCGCTGCCACAGCGCGTAGTCCGCGTACTGCACCGGCAGCGGCGCCCACGCGGGGAACTCGCCCTGCGAACGCGCGATGTAGGCCTGCATCAGGTCCCGGGTGAGCGGGCCCGCCGACGAACCGTCGGCCGAGATGTGGTGGACGACCAGGGCGAGCACGTGGTCGTTCGCGGCGAGCCGGAACAGCCGCACCCGCAACGGCACCTCGATGGTGACGTCGAAGGTCGTGGCGCCGAGTTCCCGGACGGCCGCGACGATGTCGTTCTCGCCGACCGCGATCGGGGTGAGATCCTGTTCGGCCTGGGCGGCGGGCACGACGACCTGGATCGGGCCCTCGGCCGTCTCCGGGTAGTAGGTCCGCAGGATCTCGTGCCGGGTGACGAGGTCACCGACCGCCGCCTGCAGCGCCGCGACGTCGAGCGTTCCGGTCAGCCGGATCGCCATCGGCACGTTGTACGCGGCGGTGTCCGTGTCGAAGCGGTTGAGGAACCACATCCGCTGCTGGGCCAGCGACAGCGGGATCCGCTCGGGACGCTGCCGCGCCTCGAGCGGCCGCCGGGCGTCGGCGCTCTGGTGCTGGACGGACACGGCGAGCGCCTCGACGGTGGGCGACTCGAACAGCGCGCGGATCGGCACCCGGACATCGAGCGCGGCACCGAGCCGGGATGCCACCTGGGTGGCGAGCAGGGAGTTGCCGCCGAGCTCGAAGAAGTCGTCGTCGAGACCGACCTGTTCGAGACCGAGCACCTCGGCGAACACCCGCGCCACGGCCTCCTCCGTGACGGTGGTCGGGGCCCGGAACTCCCGGGCCTCGAACACCGGCGCCGGCAGCGCCCTGCGGTCGAGCTTGCCGTTGACGTTCAGCGGCAGCGCCTCGAGCACCACGAACGCCGCCGGCACCATGTACGACGGCAGCTGCTGCGACAGGGCCGACTTGAGCTCCGCCGCATCGAATTCCGCACCGGCGGCCGGAACCACGTACGCCACGAGCTGCGCGCCCCCACGCTCGTCGTCCCGGGCGATCACCGTCACGTCGCGCACCTCGTCGATGCCGCGCAGCGCGGCCTCGATCTCGCCGAGCTCGATGCGGAATCCGCGCACCTTCACCTGGAAGTCGCCGCGGCCCACGTAGTCGAGCTCGCCGCCCCCGTCGCCCGTCCCGATCCACCGGACGAGATCGCCGGTGCGGTAGAGCCGTTCGCCGTCGCCGAACGGCGAGGCGACGAACCGCTCCGCC
>NZ_PCZU01000293.1:929-1081 GCF_002887785.1 Rhodococcus sp. ENV425 | reverse complement strand
CCCCGTCGCACCGCCACCGACGCCACCACCGTCCACGGCAGCGCCGCGTAGCCCACCAGCAGGCTCCAGTGCCCCTGCAGCAGCCGCTCCGCCACGTACGGGTTCCACACGAACACCGTCGCCGCCACCAGCCGCGCCGGCAGACCGGCCGC
>NZ_PCZU01000293.1:0-877 GCF_002887785.1 Rhodococcus sp. ENV425 | reverse complement strand
CCGCCACCAGGCGGGCGCCGCCCCAACCGGCCGCCCACAGGGCGCCGGTGAGCAGCGCCGTCACCACCACACCGCCGTCCACCACCGCACTCGCCGTCGCCAGCAACGCGTCCTGCGGCACCGCCCGCGCCGCGGCGTCGGTCAGACCCAGCGCCGAATCCGTCAGGAAGGACCGCGGGGTGCTCACCGCGTCGCGCAACAGCAGGTAACCGGGGGAGACGAGCAGCGGCCCGAGCACCACGACCGCCAGGGCCAGGCTGTAGAGGGCCGGGACAGCGGGACGCAGCGACACCGGCCTGGGCATGGCCGCACAATACCCAGCCCGCCCCGGCACCCCGGTCCGGATCCGGTGCCTCGCCGCCCGCACCCGGCGGCGTGCAACCATGGTCCGATGCCGCGACCTGAGACGCCGCGCTCGGCCACCGGAACCACCGTCGCCGGGATGACGATGGTGACCGCCGGGGCCATGACCGCCAGCCTGGCCTCCTACCTGCTGCACCTGCCGGCCGCCCAGTGGCTCGGCCCCGCGGGGTACGGCGAGTTCGCCGGCCTGCTGGCCGCCCAGTTGGTGCTGGCCGTGCCGGCGCTCGCGCTGCAGACGGTCGTCGCCCGGGAGACCGTGCTCGGTGCCGGCACCGCGTCCCTGCGCCGTCTCGGGTACCGCTGCGCCGGCCTCGCCGGGTTCGTCGCGCTGGCCGTCGTGCCGCTCGTCGCGTGGGCCCTCGACACCAGCGTCGCCGGTGCCCTCGGCTCGCTCGTCACCGCGCCGCTGCTGGTGCTGCTCGCCGCCGAGCAGGGCCTGCTGCAGGGGCGGGGACGGTTCGGCGCGCTCAGTGTCGTCCTCGCCGCGGCCGGCGTGGCGAAGGTCGTGCCCGCC
>NZ_PCZU01000292.1:0-504 GCF_002887785.1 Rhodococcus sp. ENV425 | reverse complement strand
GCCGCCGCCCTGGCACGTCGACGGGCGGTGCTGCCGCAGCAGCACGCCGTCGGCTTCGCGTTCACCGCGCTGGAGGTGGTGCGGATGGGTCGCGCGGCGTGGGCGCGCACCGGGCGCAGCCGGGACGACGACGCCCTGGTGGCAGCCGCGCTGACCGAGGCCGACGTCACGCACCTGGCGCACCGGCCGTTCCCCGCGCTCTCCGGCGGCGAACGGGCCCGGGTGGCGCTGGCGCGGGTACTGGCCCAGGACACCGAGACGCTGCTGCTCGACGAGCCCACCGCCGCGCTCGATCTGGGCCATCAGGAGACGGTGATGCAGGTGGTGCGGGCCCGCGCCGACGCGGGCACCGCCGTCGTGGTGGTGCTGCACGACCTGGACCTGGCCGCGGCGTACGCCGACCGGATCTGCGTGCTCGAACGGGGCCGCGTCGCCGCCGACGGCCCGCCCGCGCAGGTGCTGACCGGCGAGCTGCTCACCCGCGTGTACGACTACCCGGTGCGG
>NZ_PCZU01000291.1:4268-16297 GCF_002887785.1 Rhodococcus sp. ENV425 | reverse complement strand
CGCAGCCGCAGGTCAAACGGTACGAGGGCGACCGCGGTGCACACGAGGTGCGGTACCGGCTCACCCGGTCCGGGCTGATTGCCGACGACCATCCCGGCGTCGTCCTCGTCGCGCACACCGAGCGCCGGGTGGTGCTCGCGATCGACGGCGTGCAACGGCAGTTCCACGTCGCGCGCTACGGCGACGCGGTGCATGTGGACTCGTCGCTCGGCCCGGTACGGCTGCGCGCGATCCCCCGGTTCGTCGAACCCTCCGCCCACGTCGCCGCGGGTTCGCTGCTCGCCCCGATGCCCGGCTCGGTGATCCGGATCGGGGCCGCGGTCGGCGATGCGGTCACCGCCGGGCAACCGGTCCTCTGGCTCGAGGCGATGAAGATGGAACACATCGTCAAGGCCCCCACCACGGGCGTGCTCACCGAGCTGCCCGTCGCCGTCGGCACCCAGGTCGAACTGGGCGCCGTGCTGGCCGTCGTCACCCCCGCCGAGTCCGGCGAACCGTCCGCCCCGGCCGACATCGAGGAGTAACCATGAGCGTCATCGAAACCGACGAGCAGAAGCAGCTGCGCGCCGCGGTCGCGGGCCTGGCCAAGCGCTACAACTACGTCGACTACGTGCTGCCGAAGGCCCGCAAGGGCGAACCGCTGACCGAGCTGTGGCGCGAGGCCGCCCAGCTCGGCTTCCTGGGCGTGAACCTGCCCGAGGAGTACGGCGGCGGCGGGGCCGGCATCTACGAACTCGCCCTGGTCCAGGAGGAACTCGCCGCGCAGGGCTGCGGGCTGCTGCTGGTGGTGGTCTCGCCGGCCATCTGCGGCACCATCATCGCCAAGTTCGGCACCGACGAGCAGAAGCAACGCTGGCTGCCCGCGCTCGCCGACGGCTCGAAGATCATGGCGTTCGGCATCACCGAGCCCGACGCCGGCTCGAACTCGCACGAGATCACCACCGTCGCGCGGCGCGACGGGGAGGACTGGATCCTGCGCGGCAGCAAGATCTACATCTCCGGTGTGGACCAGGCCGACGCGGTGCTCATCGTGGCCCGCACCGAGGACGCGAAGAGCGGCAAGCTGCGGCCGGCGCTGTTCATCGTCCCCACCGACGCGGACAACTTCGTCAAGACGCCGATGGAGATGGACATCGTCGAACCGGACCGCCAGTTCACCCTGTTCCTCGACGACGTGCGCCTGCCGGCGGACGCGCTGGTAGGGGAGCCGGACGCCGCGCTGATGCAGCTGTTCGCCGGCCTGAACCCCGAGCGGATCCTCGGCGCGGCGATGGCCGTGGGCATGGGCCGCTACGCGCTGGACGCGGCGGTGCGGTACGCCAACGAACGGACCGTGTGGAAGTCGCCGATCGGGGCGCACCAGGGCATCGCGCATCCGCTCGCGCAGTGCAAGATCGAGCTCGAACTGGCCAAGCTGATGATGCAGAAGGCCGCGGTGCTGTACGACAGCGGCGACGACTTCGGCGCCGCCGAGGCCGCGAACATGGCCAAGTACGCCGCGGCCGAGGCCAGCATCAAGTCGCTCGACCAGGCGATCCAGACGCACGGCGGCGGTGGGCTCACCCGCGAGTACGGGCTTGCCGCGATGCTCGGCGCGGCGCGGATCGCGCGGGTGGCGCCGGTGAGCCGGGAGATGATCCTCAACTTCGTGTCCCAGCACTCGCTGGGCCTGCCCCGGTCGTACTGAGGGGAGCGCCGGTGTCCGAGACGTTCGTCCGGTACGACGTGAGCGAGGGATTCGCCACCCTGACTCTCGACTCGCCGCACAACCGCAACGCGATCTCCGCCAGGCTCGTGGCGCAGCTCCGGCAGGGCCTCGCCGACGCGGCCGCCGACGACGGGGTCCGCGCGGTCGTGCTCACCCATGAGGGCGGCACCTTCTGTGCCGGCGCCGACCTGAGCGAGGCGAGCACCGCGGAGGGCGGCGCCGCGGCGGCGGCTGCCGCCCGGACGCGGGAGATGACGGCGGTGCTGCGGTCGATCCTGGAGCTGCCCAAGCCGGTGATCGGGCGGATCGACGGGCACGTGCGCGCCGGCGGCATGGGGTTGGTCGGCGCATGCGACCTCGCCGTCGCCGGGCCCCGGTCGACGTTCGCGTTGACCGAGGCCCGGCTGGGGCTGGCGGCGTCGATCATCTCGCTGACGGTGCTGCCGCGGCTCACCTCCCGTGCCGCGAGCCGCTACTTCCTCACCGGTGAGCGGTTCGGGCCGGAGGTGGCAGCGGCGATCGGCCTGGTCACCGTCGAGACCGACGATCCGCAGGCGTCGGTGGGGGAGATCCTCGCCCAGCTGCGGGAATGCTCGCCGCAGGGGCTCGGCGAATCCAAGCGGCTCACCACGATGCGGATGCTCGCCGACTTCGACCGGTACGGCGACGAGCTGGCGGAGCAGTCGGCGCGGCTGTTCGGCTCCGCGGAGGCGGTCGAGGGGATGACCGCGTTCCTGCAGAAGCGGCCGCCGTCGTGGAGCCGGGCGTGACACGGTCCGCAAAACGGTCAGGGTTGACTGGATAGTGGTGGGTGTACGACAGTGGCTGTCATGAAACTCGGCATCCAGCCCGACTACGCGGGCGACTTCCGGCAGGTCGTCGACGAGATCGTCGAACTCGAATCGGTGGGGCTCGACATCGCGTTCGTCGCCGAGGCGTACAGCTTCGACGCCTTCAGCCAGCTCGGCTACCTGGCCGCGCGCACCTCGACGGTGCAGCTCGGCACGGGCGTCGTGCCGATCTACACCCGCACGCCGTCGCTGCTCGCGATGACGGCCGCCGGCATGGACTACGTCTCCGGCGGCCGCTTCGTGCTCGGCCTCGGGGCGTCCGGCCCGCAGGTGATCGAGGGCTTCCACGGCGTGCCGTACGACGCGCCCCTGCAGCGGACCCGCGAGGTCGTCGACATCTGCCGGGCCGTGTGGCGGCGCGAGAAGCTCGAATACGCCGGCCGCAAGTACACGATCCCGCTGCCGGCCGACCGCGGCACCGGGCTCGGCAAGCCCCTCAAGCTCATCAATCAGCCGGTTCGCGAACGCATTCCGATCATGATCGCCGCGCTCGGCCCGAAGAACGTCGCCCTCGCCGCCGAGATCGCCGAGGCCTGGGAGCCGGTGTTCTTCTTCCCCGAGCACGCGCACCGGGTATGGGGCGACGCGCTCGCCGAGGGCAAGGCGAAGCGGGACCCGGCGCTCGGGGAGCTCGAGGTGGTGGTCAACGTCCAGGTCGGGATCGGGGACAACGTCGCCGAGCTGCGCGACCGCGCCCGGCCCCACCTGGCGCTGTACCTGGGCGGGATGGGCGCCAAGGGCAAGAACTTCTACAACCAGCTCGCCCGCACCTACGGCTTCGAGCGCGAGGCCGAGACCGTTCAGGACCTCTACCTGGCCGGGCGGAAGAAGGAGGCCGAGGCGGCGATCCCGGACGAGTTGATCGACGGCGTGTGCCTCGTCGGCCCGCGCAGTCACGTCGCCGAGCGCCTCGCCGCGTTCGAGGCCGCCGGAGTCACCACGATCAACATCATGGCCCTCGAGGACACCCGGGCCGGGCGCCTCGCCTCGACGGTCACCCTCCGCGAGCTGACGCGCCGGCCTGCCTAGTCTGATCGCCATGAGCAGCCCGTCCCCGGATGTCCGCCGTCGCGGCGAGCAGGAGCGCAGCCGTGCCACCCGCAAGCGGATCCTCGACGCGGCGGTGGCCGTGCTCGTCGAGCACGGTTACTCCAACGCCACCACCGTGCGCATCCAGGAGGCGGCCGGCGTGTCCCGCGGGCGGCTGCTGCACCACTACCCGTCGCGGGACGCCCTGCTCGTCGCCGCCGTGCACCACCTCGCCGCCCAGGGGGTCCAGGGCCTCGACGGCGACCATCCCTGGCCCGCCGACCCGGTCGAACGTATCGCCGCCGCGGTCGACCGGATGTGGTGGAACTTCCGGCAGCCGTACTTCTGGGCGTCGATGGAGCTGTGGCTCGCCGCGCGCGGCCACGAGGAACTTCGGGCCGAGCTGCTGCCGCTCGAACGCCTCCTGGGCCGGATGATCAAGGAGCAGACGACCGCGAACTTCGGTCCGGAAATCGCGAACCGCCCCCGGTTCGCCGAGGTGCGCGACCTGATCTATCAGGCGATGCGCGGGGCGGCCCTCGGTTACGCCATCGACCCCCGCGACCCGCTGACCGAACCCCAGCTGGCGGTGTGGCGTCGCCAGATGGAGCGGGTCCTGGTGGACGACGAACCCGGGGATTCCGCCGCCGGGGGCGCGCTGCGATGACCCGGCAGCCCAAGCAGGATCGGAGCCGGGTCACGCGCCGCCGGCTGCTCGAGGCGAGCATCGACTGCCTCGCGGAGCTGGGGTGGGGCGCGACCACGGTGGGGGTGGTCGCCGAGCGGGCGGGCGTGTCCCGCGGCGCGGCCCAGCACCACTTCCCGACCCGGGAGGACCTCATCACCGCGGCGCTCGAGTTCATGTTCGACAGCCGTATGGATCTCGCCCGCCGCGACACCGTGGACCTGCCACTGGGGGCCGCCCGTACCGAGGCCGTGGTGCGCCGGCTCGTCGACTACTACACCGGCACCCTGTTCAAGGCGGCGCTGCAGGTGTGGACGGCCGCGGCGGCCGATCCGGAACTGCGGGCCCGCATCGTCCCCCTCGAGGAACACTTCGGCCGCGTCGCCCACCGCGTCGCCGTCGAGCAACTCGGCGTGGACGAGTCCGACGCGACGGTGCACCGCATGGTGCAGGCCACCCTCGACCTCGCGCGCGGCCTCGGCCTCGCCGACGTCCTCACCGACGATTCGCGGCGCCGGGCCGAGATCGTCCGGCACTGGGCCGCGCAGCTCGACACGGTGCTCGACGCGGCCCGGCAGCGTTCGGCGGCGCAGCACCCGGCCGGTTAGGTTTGTGGCATGCCTCCCAAGCTGGCCACGGTCGCGGTCCTCGGACTCGTCGGTGCCGTCGTCGCCGGGTGCGGCTCGGACCCGGCCGAGGGCCCGGCCGGCGCGTCGCCCACCCTGCAGGTGACCGAGCCGGGCCCGTTCTTCGGCGCGTGCGGGTCGGTCACCGACGACGAGGTGGCCCGGGCCTTCGGGCTGGGGTCGTTCGTGCAGGTCACCCGCAACTCGGTGGGATGCGAGTGGGAACTCGTCGGGGCGGGCGGCCCGAGCGTGACGTTCTCCTGGTACCGCGGCAGCCCGATCGGCCGCGAACGCGCCGGTTCCGACCTGATCGGCCGGCCCGCGATCGACGTGGAGATCGACGGCAACCCGGGCTTCCAGGGCTCGGCGCAGAACGACTTCGGGCAGACCGTGCTGTGCGAGATCGGCGTGCAGTTCGGGGGCGACTTCGTGCACTGGTCCGTCACGTACGGGCTCTTCACGCCGGCCGCGGACGCGTGCGTGGTGGCCCGCGACCTGGCCGAGCTCAGCGCGGAAAGGGCACAGCGGTGAAGCGGACGACGCGGACGACGCGGGTGGCGACGCTGCCGTCGCTGCTGGCCCTGGCCGCGGTGCTCGCCGGGTGCGGCAGCACGATCGAGGGGCAGGCCGTGCCGGAGGGGGCCGGAGCGGGCGGCGCCTCCGCCGAGTTCACGCGCCTGCTCACCGAGTGCGATGCCGTCACCGACGAGCAGATCGCGGAGGCGGTCGGCGTCGAGGCGATCGAGCGCGGGTTCTTCGGGGCGATCTGCCGGTGGGACACCGCAGGTGCGGGGGCGACGGCGAAGGTCACCTTCAACTGGTTCGAGACCGGGTCCCTCGACACCGAGCGGGGGACGGCGCAACGGCTGGGATACGCGGTGGAGAACACGACCGTGGAGGGCCGGCGGGCCGTGCTGATGCGCCCGCCCGACGACCCGGCGTCCTGCGGGATCTCCGCCGGAGCGTCCACGACGGGGATCTTCGGCTGGTGGGTGCAGTACGCGCCCGGTTCGGCGCCTCCCGATCCGTGTGCGGCGGCCGTCACGCTGGCCCGACTGACCCTCGACCTCAGCAGTTGAGCCACGAGCGGACCCCCGCAGCTCGCTTTGACCTTGCGCCGCGCCGCCGGGTATCGTTGTGGGTCGTGTCCGGCATGCCCGGGCCGATCTGTGTGCCTATGCGAGGTAGTGCCGTGCGCGCGGTCTGTGGAATCACCGCAGGAGCGAGCCCCCGGCTGCCTGTGTGGGGGTACGCGACACGCCCGACCTCGTGTGCACACGAGGGTGTGGGTGCGGGGCAGCGGCTCTCTTGCCCCAACCGATGGATCCCTAATTTCAGAACAGCCAAGGTTGCTCGTGCGAGCAGTCTTCAGACAACGAGAAAGCCGGTAGATGCCAACCATCAATCAGCTGGTCCGCAAGGGCCGCCGCGACAAGGCCGCCAAGGTCAAGACCGCGGCCCTCAAGGGCAGCCCGCAGCGCCGCGGTGTGTGCACTCGCGTGTACACCACCACCCCGAAGAAGCCGAACTCGGCGCTCCGGAAGGTCGCCCGCGTGCGTCTGACCAGCTCCGTCGAGGTCACCGCCTACATCCCGGGTGAGGGTCACAACCTGCAGGAGCACTCGATGGTGCTCGTGCGCGGTGGTCGTGTGAAGGACCTCCCCGGTGTCCGCTACAAGATCATCCGCGGTTCGCTCGACACCCAGGGTGTCAAGAACCGCAAGCAGGCGCGCAGCCGCTACGGCGCGAAGAAGGAGAAGGGCTGATGCCACGTAAGGGTCCCGCTCCGAAGCGTCCCCTGATCGCCGACCCGGTCTACGGGTCGCCGCTCGTCACCCAGCTGGTCAACAAGATCCTGCTGGACGGCAAGAAGTCCACCGCCGAGCGCATCGTCTACGAGGCACTCGAGCGCGCGCGCGAGAAGACCGGCACCGATCCGGTCGTCACCCTCAAGCGCGCTCTGGACAACGTCAAGCCTGCCCTCGAGGTGCGCAGCCGCCGTGTCGGTGGCGCCACCTACCAGGTGCCGGTCGAGGTTCGTCCCGGTCGTTCGACCACCCTCGCCCTGCGGTGGCTGGTCACCTTCTCGCGTCAGCGTCGTGAGAAGACCATGGTCGAGCGCCTCGCGAACGAGCTCCTCGACGCCAGCAACGGTCTGGGTGCGTCCGTGAAGCGTCGCGAGGACACCCACAAGATGGCCGAGGCCAACAAGGCGTTCGCGCACTACCGCTGGTGAGTCGATGCCGGTCGGGAGGAACCGGTATTCCCGAAATCCTCCCGGCCGGCCGTTCGCACAACTGTGTCGGTCCCTGAAGGCCGGCTGAACATCCGAGAACACTGGTCCGCACCCTAGGACCGACACGAGCTACGAGCGGGGTTACCTGTGGCACAGGAAGTGCTGACCGACCTGAACAAGGTCCGCAACATCGGCATCATGGCGCACATCGATGCCGGCAAGACCACGACGACCGAGCGCATCCTCTTCTACACCGGTGTGAACTACAAGATCGGTGAGACCCACGACGGTGCCTCGACCACCGACTGGATGGAGCAGGAGAAGGAGCGGGGTATCACCATCACCTCCGCCGCCGTGACCTGCTTCTGGAACAAGAACCAGATCAACATCATCGACACCCCCGGCCACGTCGACTTCACGGTCGAGGTCGAGCGGTCGCTGCGCGTCCTCGACGGCGCGGTCGCCGTGTTCGACGGCAAGGAGGGCGTCGAGCCGCAGTCCGAGCAGGTCTGGCGGCAGGCCGCCAAGTACGACGTTCCGCGCATCTGCTTCGTCAACAAGATGGACAAGATGGGCGCGGACTTCTACTTCACGGTCCAGACCATCATCGACCGCCTCGGCGCCAAGCCGCTGGTCCTGCAGCTCCCGATCGGCGCGGAGGACGCGTTCGACGGCGTCGTCGACCTGGTCGAGATGAAGGCCATCACCTGGCGTGGCACCGTCGAGATCGGCGCCGAGCCGACCATCGAGGAGATCCCCGCGGAGCTGGCCGACAAGGTCGCCGAGTACCGCGAGAAGCTGCTCGAGACGGTCGCCGAGAGCGACGAAGAGCTCATGGAGAAGTACTTCGGTGGCGAGGAACTCACCGTCGCCGAGATCAAGGGCGCCATCCGGAAGCTGACCGTCGCCTCCGAGCTGTACCCGGTGCTGTGCGGTTCCGCGTTCAAGAACAAGGGCATCCAGCCCATGCTCGACGCGGTCATCGACTACCTGCCGAACCCGCTCGACATCGGCGAGGTCGAGGGCCACAAGCTCGGCGACGAGGAAGAGACCCTCACCCGCAAGCCGAGCAAGGAAGAGCCCTTCTCCGCGCTGGCGTTCAAGATCGCCGCGCACCCGTTCTTCGGCAAGCTGACCTTCGTGCGCGTCTACTCCGGCCGCATCGAGCCGGGTGCCCAGGTGCTCAACGCCACCAAGGGCAAGAAGGAGCGCATCGGCAAGCTGTTCCAGATGCACGCCAACAAGGAGAACCCGGTCGACGAGGCGGTGGCCGGCCACATCTACGCGATGATCGGCCTGAAGGACACCACGACCGGTGACACCCTGTGCGCGCAGGACGCCCCGATCGTGCTCGAGTCCATGACCTTCCCGGATCCGGTCATCCAGGTCTCCATCGAGCCGAAGACCAAGTCCGACCAGGAGAAGCTGGGCACCGCGATCCAGAAGCTGGCCGAGGAGGATCCCACCTTCTCCGTCGAGCTGGACGAGGAGACCGGCCAGACCGTCATCGGCGGCATGGGCGAGCTCCACCTCGACATCCTCGTCGACCGGATGCGTCGTGAGTTCAAGGTCGAGGCCAACGTCGGCAAGCCGCAGGTGGCGTACCGCGAGACCATCACCAAGAAGGTCGAGAAGCTCGAGTTCACGCACAAGAAGCAGACCGGTGGTTCCGGCCAGTTCGCGAAGGTCATCATCGCCCTCGAGCCCTTCGTGGGCGAGGACGGCGCGACCTACGAGTTCGAGAACAAGGTCACCGGCGGCCGCGTGCCCCGCGAGTACATCCCCTCGGTCGACGCCGGTGCGCAGGACGCGATGCAGTACGGCGTGCTCGCCGGGTACCCGCTGGTGAACGTCAAGGTCACCCTGCTCGACGGCGCGTACCACGACGTCGACTCGTCGGAAATGGCGTTCAAGATCGCCGGTTCGCAGGCCCTGAAGGAGGCCGCGCGCAAGGCTGCGCCGGTCATCCTCGAGCCGCTCATGGCTGTCGAGGTCACCACCCCCGAGGACTACATGGGTGAAGTGATCGGCGACCTCAACTCCCGCCGTGGCCAGATTCAGGCCATGGAGGAACGCAGTGGTGCCCGTGTCGTGAAGGCGCTGGTTCCGCTCTCGGAGATGTTCGGTTACATCGGTGACCTGCGGTCGAAGACCCAGGGTCGCGCGAACTTCTCCATGGTGTTCGATTCCTACGCTGAGGTTCCCGCGAACGTCTCGAAGGAAATCATCGCCAAGGCGACCGGCGAGTAACCTCGGTTCCGACCCGGTCGGCTGCACGACCAAGTAAGTAACAACCGCACTGCTGCATACTGCAAGCAACAACAGTCCAGGAGGACCCTCAAGTGGCGAAGGCGAAGTTCGAGCGGACCAAGCCGCACGTGAACATCGGCACCATCGGTCACGTCGACCACGGCAAGACCACTCTGACGGCGGCGATCACCAAGGTGCTGGCCGACAAGTACCCCGAGCTGAACCAGAGCTTCGCGTTCGACCAGATCGACAAGGCTCCGGAGGAGAAGGCTCGTGGTATCACGATCAACATCTCCCACGTCGAGTACCAGACCGAGAAGCGCCACTACGCGCACGTCGACGCTCCGGGTCACGCCGACTACATCAAGAACATGATCACCGGTGCGGCTCAGATGGACGGTGCGATCCTGGTCGTGGCCGCCACCGACGGCCCGATGCCGCAGACGCGTGAGCACGTGCTGCTCGCCCGTCAGGTCGGCGTGCCCTACATCCTCGTCGCGCTCAACAAGTCCGACATGGTCGACGACGAGGAAATCCTCGAGCTCGTCGAGATGGAGGTCCGTGAGCTCCTCGCTGCGCAGGACTTCGACGAGGAGGCTCCTGTCGTCAAGGTTTCGGCCCTGAAGGCACTCGAGGGTGACCCGAAGTGGACCGAGAGCATCCTCGAGCTCATGAGCGCCGTCGACGAGTCGATCCCGGACCCGGTCCGTGAGACCGAGAAGCCGTTCCTCATGCCCGTCGAGGACGTCTTCACCATCACCGGTCGTGGCACGGTCGTCACCGGCCGCATCGAGCGCGGTGTCATCAACGTGAACGAGGAAGTCGAGATCGTCGGTATCAAGCCGACCTCGACCAAGACCACGGTCACGGGCATCGAGATGTTCCGCAAGCTGCTCGACCAGGGTCAGGCCGGCGACAACGTCGGTCTGCTGGTCCGCGGCATCAAGCGCGAGGACGTCGAGCGTGGCCAGGTCGTCGTGAAGCCGGGCACCACCACCCCGCACACGGAGTTCGAGGGCCAGGCCTACATCCTCAACAAGGAGGAGGGTGGCCGCCACACCCCGTTCTTCAACAACTACCGTCCGCAGTTCTACTTCCGTACCACGGACGTGACGGGCGTTGTGACCCTCCCCGAGGGCACCGAGATGGTCATGCCGGGCGACAACACCGAGATGTCCGTCAAGCTGATCCAGCCGGTCGCCATGGACGAGGGCCTGCGCTTCGCGATCCGCGAGGGTGGCCGCACCGTCGGCGCCGGTCGCGTCACGAAGATCATCAAGTGAGCTAGTTCTCGCTGACGTCGAACGGCGTCCACCCTTCGGGGTGGGCGCCGTTCGGCGTTTCCGTCGCCGGGGAACGAGCGAATGTATCGTTCATCTCCGTACGCCGACGAAATGCCACGTTCGCTCGGCGGCCTACCCCTGTCCGCCGGATTCGGGGTGGGCCGGATCCAGGTGCAGCAGTACCTGCGTCGCCACGCGGGCCCCGCCCAGCGCCCGGGCGGCCCGCTCGGCGGTCTCCTCGGCGCGGGCGGTGAAGTCGGCGACGTCGATGTTCGGGTCCGCGTACACCGTGACCGACAGGGTCGGCAGATGGCGTTCCACCACGGCCCGGCTACGCGTGGCCCGCACACCGGGCAGGGCCGCGAGCTCACCGGCGACGCCGTCGGCCACCGGTCCGAGCTCCACGGCCAGGGTAGCCTCGGTGACCTCGTCGTAGAGCTGCACCCGCGACGTCCGGCGCCGGGAGAAGTTGACCGCCAGGAGCACGATCCCGATCGTCACCCCCACCGCGACGGCGGTCCACAACGCGCCCTCCCACCAGGACTGGTCCGGGATGTCGATGATGCGCGGCCGGTCCAGGCGGGCCAGCCATTCCCGGGCGAAGCTCACCTGCCACACCCAGGCCAGTGCGAAGGCCCCGGCGCCGAGGAGCGCGGCGCCCACGGCGAACGTGAGCATCCGGTTGACCAGGACGGTGCGCAGCTTCATCGCGCCGTCCTCGGCCGGTGCACCTGCACCACGAGAGCGATCGGCTCCGCGAGCAGAGCCAGATTCGGCGCCACCGCACCCCGGACCGCGGCGACCAGATCGGCGGTCGACTCCTCACCCGAGCCCACGACGCTGACGAGCGCGCGACGGCGATCGACGACGGTGCGGGCCGCGTACACACCGGGCAGTGTGGACGCGTGCGCGCTGCACATCCGGGCCAGGTCGGTCCGGCGCATCCACACCGTCGGGACCGGACCGGACACCTGCAGGGGCACGTGGGTGCGGCGCCGCGGCTTGACCGCCACCACTACGAGCACGACCCCCAGCAGCACGAGGACCGCAGCGACGGGTGCGATCCAGCTCTGCCAGTGCAGCCGGCCGAACCACTCGAAGGAGTTCCGCAGCCACGGCGCGCCCGCGTAGGTGCCGCGGACGATGAGCAGTTCCCGGGCGGCGGCGAACGCGAGCGCCAGAGCGCCCACGGCGATGAGCGCGGCCGCCGGGGCCGCGGCCGGGTGGGCCAGGGGCGGCAGCGGCGAAACGACCGGTACGGGGGCCCGGTACTCCGTCCGGGCGACGATGTCGGCCTCGGTGTACTCGACCGGCACCGCCGGCTCGCTGCGCTCGGCCGGCCCGGCGACGGACGTGGCCGC
>NZ_PCZU01000291.1:158-4233 GCF_002887785.1 Rhodococcus sp. ENV425 | reverse complement strand
GCCGGTCAGCTCGTGGAGCTGCCGGTCCACCGCGTCGTGCACACGCCGGGTCAGGGCGGCGGCGTCGTAGGGCCATTCCGCGGCGATGTACAGGTTGATCGCGACGGCGCCGCCGCCGGTGGTGACGTCGGCGCGGGGCAGGTCCCGCCCGGTGAACAGGCTCAGGCCACCGCGTTGACGAACCACACCGGGCACCTGGAGGGCGGCGGCCGCGGCGATCCGTTCGACGGCGCGGTCCTTGATGACCAGTTGGCCGCGGTGCCCGACGGGGTCGACCGTCTCGGTGGCGACCGCGTCGGCGCCGGCCTGGGCCGGCAGGGTCCTCGGGCCGGTGGGCGTGGGGTCAGCCACGGCCCCGGCTCCGCAGCAGAGCGCCCAGGTCGAGAAGCCCGTCCCGGTGGGCGCCGATCGCCATGCCGAGGGCGCCGAGCAGGATGCCGAACAGCAGGCCGCTGAAGCCCCCGAGGATGCCCGCGAGGGCCAGCAGCAGTCCCGCGAGGAGTCCGACGGCGGTGTTGCTGACAGGGGTGTGGTTCACTGGGTCACCTCACTGGTCGGGTGCTCGCCGTCGGGTGACGGGATCCGTATGTCTTCGATGGTCACGTCCACGGGGACGCCCAGCAGCGGCTCGAGCCGGGCGCGGACGGCGGCCGCCACGGCGTACAGGTCGGCCGGGTACTCGACGACGATGTGCACCGCGCACGTGTCGGAGCCGAGGCGGATCCCGGTGACGCGCCGGCCCGGCAGATAGGTCGCGACCTCGCCGAACGCTCCGCCGTGGAGGTCGGCGACGCCGGGCACGGTCCGGGCGGCGGCCGCGGCGAGTTCTGCGGGCTCGGCGGGGGTGGTCATTGGACGCGGGGTTTCAGGTCGTCGGCGACACCGGTGGTCTCGTCGAACAGCACGACGTCGAAGACGGTGATGTTGACCTCGGTGACCTCGAGGCCGGTCATCCGTTCGACGGCCGCGATCACGTTGTGGCGGATCGCGACGGCGAGTTCGTGCAGGGCCACGCCGTATTCGGCGACGATGCCGATGTCGATCGCGGCCTGTTTCTCCCCGACTTCCACCGCGACGCCCTGCCCGTGGTTGATCCGCGCGCCGGGAATGCGGTCCCGCAGGGCCCCGACCACGCGTGCGGTGCCCGCGCCGACGTCGTAGACGCCGCTGATCTCGCGGGTCGCGATTCCGGCGATCTTCGCCACGACCGCGTCGGCGATGATGGTGCGCCCCTGGGTGTCGACCGGTCCCGGCGCGATTCCGTTGCCGAACTGCACGCGGCTGACGCCTGCGCCGCTGTCGCTGGTCATGGGGGCTCCTCGTCGGCCTGCCGGATGAAGGTCTGTCCCCTCCGACTGTAGTAACTCCAGGCCGCCCCGGGTGCGGGGCACGTGGCTCGCATGAACGGCGCCCTGTCCGGAGGTCCCTGTATTTGGTAAAACAGTTGCACGGATTACGGTGGCGTGGGTCACTGCTGGCGGAGAGGGTGGAGCGGGTGGGTGAGACGGGAACACAGCGGATCGTCGTGGTCGGGGCGGGGCTGGCGGGGGTGCGTGCCGCAGAGGAACTGCGCCACGGTGGATTCGACGGCGAGCTCGTCCTGATCGGCGACGAGCCGCATCTGCCCTACGACCGGCCCCCGCTGTCGAAGGACGTCGTCCGTGGCGGGACCGACGACACCA
The DNA here is from genome assembly GCF_002887785.1 of Rhodococcus sp. ENV425. Classification (NCBI taxonomy): domain Bacteria; kingdom Bacillati; phylum Actinomycetota; class Actinomycetes; order Mycobacteriales; family Nocardiaceae; genus Rhodococcus; species Rhodococcus sp. ENV425. The sequence goes on along the minus strand of NZ_PCZU01000291.1, from coordinate 2,551 downwards.
CCCTGCGGCCGCGGGAGTTCTTCGACGACCAGCGCATCGAGTTGCGCCTGGGTGTGCGGGTGCAGGCGCTGGACGCGGCGGCCCGCACCGTCGCGCTGTCCGACGGGCAGAGCGTCGGGTTCGACGAGTTGATCGTCGCGACCGGGTTGCGACCTAGGCGGTTGCCCGGCACGGCCGGGCTCGCCGGGGTGCACGTGCTGCGCTCCGTGGACGACAGCCGGGCCCTGCGCGCGGCGGTCGTCCCGGGCGGGCGGGCGCTGATCGTCGGCGCCGGGTTCATCGGCTGCGAGGTCGCGGCGAGCCTGCGGGCGCGGGGCATGGACGTGGTGCTGGTCGAGCCGCAGCCGACGCCGCTGGCGTCGGTGCTCGGCGAGCGGGTCGGCGCGCTGGTGGCCCGGTTGCACACCGACGAAGGTGTCGACGTGCGGGCCGGCGTGGGGGTGCGCGCCCTGCGCGGCGACGGGCGGGTCACCGGCGCGGTCCTGAGCGACGGCACCGACCTCGACGTGGACCTGGTGGTGGTGGGGATCGGCTCGGTGCCGGTCACCGACTGGCTCGACGGTTCGGGGGTGCGGGTGGACAACGGTGTGGTGTGCGACGGCGTGGGCCGCACCTCGGCCCCGCACGTGTGGGCGGTCGGGGACGTCGCGGCCTGGGAGGTCTCGGACGGTCGGTGCGCGCGTCTCGAGCACTGGACGAACGCGGGGGAGCAGGCGAAGGTGCTCGCCGGCGCGCTGCTCGGGTCCACCGTCGCCGACGCCGCGCGGGTGCCGTACTTCTGGAGCGACCAGTACGACGTGAAGATCCAGGCCCTCGGTGCGGTCCGCGCCGACGACACCGTGCACGTGGTGCGTGACGACGGCCGCAAGTTCCTCGCCTACTACGAGCGCGACGGTCGTCTCACCGGTGTTGTCGGCGCGGGACTGGCCGGGCCGGTGATGAAAATGCGAGGCAAGATCGCCGAGGGCGCGCCGATCACGGAGATCCTCGCGCCCACGTCCTAGCCGCCGGGACGGCGAGCGCTAGATTCGTGTGGTGATCGTTGCGCTCATCGACTCGGGTCTCGGCCTCCTGCCGACGTCTGCATGGCTGCGCCGATTGCGTCCCGAACTGGATCTGATGCTCTCGATGGACCCGGACGGCGCCCCGTGGGGACCGAAGCCCGGGGACTGGGTGATCGAGCGGGTCGTGAGCACCGCGGAGCGGGCCGTGACCCGGGGCGCCGAGGTGGTCGTGCTGCCGTGCAACACGGCGTCCGTGACCGCGCTCGAGCACGTGCGCGAGACGCTCGGTGACGAGATCCCGGTGATCGGAACGGTGCCGGCGATCAAGCCGGCCGCCGCGGCGTGCGAATCGGTGGCGATCTGGGCCACCGCCGCGACCCCCGCCAGCCGCTACCAGGCCGATCTGGTCGCCCGGTTCGCCGGGGACCGCGACGTGGTGGGGGTGGCCTGCCACGGGCTCGCCGATGCCATCGACCGCGGCGACACGACCGCTGCGGCCGCGGCGATCGCGGCCGCAGCGCAGCGGACCCCGCCCGACGTGGGTGGCGTCGTCCTCGGCTGTACCCACTACCCGCTGGTGGCCGACACCATCGCCGCGCACCTGCCGCCGGGTGTGCGCCTGTTCGACAGCGCCGAGGCGGTGGCGGCCCAGACCCTGCGCCGCATCGACGCCCTCGGTCGGCCGTGGGCGGGCAGCGGGCGGGTCGAGGTGTTCCTCAGCGGGAGGCCGGGTGAGCTGCCCCCCGGCGCCCTCAGCTTCCCGGCGGGCCGGCAGCTCGTCGACGGCATCGGCGACCCGACCGCCGGTCTGCCCGGCGACGAGGCTCCCCGGGCCGAGACGCGCTGATCCGCCGCCCTGCTCAGCCCATCCCGGTCATGCCCGCGGCGACGAGCCGCGCGATGCCGCCGAGTTCGTCGGGGGAAGGCCCGTCGAGGCCGAACAGCCGGTCGACCGTGGCGGCGGAGAACATCGCCGACACCCACGTCGTCGCGCAGGTGCGCAGGGTGCCCGGCTGTATCGGGCCGGGCACGCTGGCCTGCAGCACCCGCATGGTGGCCTCCTGCAGGGACGTCCGCAGCCGGCGCAGCGGGGTGCGCAGGCCCGGATGCGTCTCCGCCTCACGCCAGATCACCCGGAGCAGCGAGGAGTGGTGGGTGCGCAGGTCGAGGGCGGCGTCGAGGTTGACGAGGCTGGCCGCCGGGTCGCCGGGGGAGACGAGGCCGGTGACGTCCTGGATCGGTTCGGCCGGCAGCCGCTCGGCGACGAGCGTCTCGAGGATCGACTCCTTGGTCGGGAAGTAGTAGAAGATCAGTCCCTTGGGCACGTCCGCGGCGGCGGCGATCGCGGTCGTCGAGGTGGCGTCGAAGCCGTGGGCGGCGAAGAGGGTC
>NZ_PCZU01000291.1:0-100 GCF_002887785.1 Rhodococcus sp. ENV425 | reverse complement strand
CGCCGCGCGCGACGGCGCGGCGGTGTCGAGCCCGGGGTGCTCATGGCGCTCACTTCCGGGTGCACCGGCAAGGGTGTGAAGGCGCCGGGTTGTGGGACGG
>NZ_PCZU01000051.1:14779-17632 GCF_002887785.1 Rhodococcus sp. ENV425 | reverse complement strand
GGTGCCCGGACCCGTGACCGCGCGCAGCACCGTCGGCGCCGGCGACTCCTCCCTCGCCGGCTATCTCGTCGCGGAGCTGGCCGGGCTCGGCCCCGCCGAGCGCCTCCGCCACGCCGTCGCGTACGGCTCGGCGGCCGTGGCACTTCCCGGCACCACGCTTCCCGGACCCGACGACGTCGACACCGGCGCCGTCGAGGTCGCTCCGCTCCGCCCCGTTCCCCTGGACACCCCGTCCCCGGCCCTCCCTCACCACCAGTAAGGACACGCCATGCCAGACATCGCTTCCGGCGCCACCTCCGGGCCCGCGATCATCGACGACGGCCTGATCGCGCTCGACGCAGACCTCGGCGCCGACAAGGAGTCGGTCATCGCCGCGCTGGCCTCGCGGCTGGCCGCCGCCGGCCGCGCCACCGACGCGGCGGCACTGACGGCCGCCGCCCTGGACCGGGAGGCCAAGTCGGCCACCGGCCTGCCCGGTGGGATCGCCATCCCGCACTGCCGCGCCGACGCCGTCGCCACCGCGTCGCTCGGCTTCGCGCGACTGTCCCCCAAGGTGGACTTCGGCGCCCCCGACGGACCCGCCGACCTCGTGTTCCTCATCGCCGCCCCGGAGGGGGCCGGAGCCGAGCACATGAAGCTGCTCTCGTCGCTCGCCCGGGCACTCGTGCGGCCGGACTTCGTCGGGTCACTGCGCGACGCGGCCACACCCGCGGACGTGATCGCGCTGGTCGAGGGGGTTCTGCCGAAACCGGCCCCGGCCACCACCGCGGCCCCGGCCGCCGAGTCCGCGCCGGCCACCCCGGCGCCCGAACCCACCCCGGCCGCCGAGCGCACCATCGTCGCTGTCACCGCCTGCCCGACGGGAATCGCCCACACCTACATGGCCGCCGATGCCCTCAAGGCCGCGGGCGAACGCGCCGGGGTCACGGTGCGGGTCGAGACCCAGGGTTCGAGCGGCAGCACCCCCCTGCCGGCGTCCGTGATCGCCGGCGCCGACGCCGTCATCTTCGCCACCGACGTCGGCGTGAAGAACCGCGAACGGTTCGCCGGCAAACCGGTGGTCGCCTCGGGCGTCAAGCGGGCGATCAACGAGCCCGACGTGATGGTCGCCGAGGCGATGCGCGCGGCGAAGGACCCGTCCGCGGGCACCGTCGACGCGGCCGCCGTGGCTGCGGCCGCCGACGAACCCTCGGCGGGCGAGGTCGGCTGGGGCACCCGGCTGCGTCAGATCCTGCTGACCGGCGTGAGCTACATGATCCCGTTCGTCGCCGCGGGCGGCCTGCTCATCGCCCTCGGATTCCTGCTCGGCGGGTACGAGATCACCGAGCCCGCCGCCGACATCGTGGTCGGCAACTCGCTGACCGACCTCCCGGACGGCGGCCTGACCACCTATCTCGGCGCGGTTCTGTTCCAGCTCGGCTCGCTGGCGTTCTCCTTCCTGGTGCCCGCCCTGGCGGGCTTCATCGCCTTCGCGATCGCGGACCGGCCCGGCCTGGCGCCCGGCTTCACCGCCGGCGCGGTGGCCGTGTTCGTCGGGGCCGGCTTCATCGGTGGCCTCGTCGGCGGCCTCATCGCAGGCTTCGCAGCGCTGTGGGTGGGTCGCATCCCGGTCCCGGTGTGGGCCCGCGGGCTGATGCCGGTGGTGATCATCCCGCTGTTCGCCACCCTCATCGTCGGCGCCCTCATGTTCCTCGTCCTCGGCAAGCCCCTCGCCGCGATCACCACGGGCCTGACGAACTGGCTCAACGGCCTGTCCGGGAGTTCGGTCGTCATCCTCGGCGTGATCCTCGGCCTGATGATGTGCTTCGACCTCGGCGGCCCGGTCAACAAGGCCGCCTACGCCTTCGCCGTCGCCGGGCTCGACGTCTCGAACAACGCCTCGCTGCAGATCATGGCGGCCGTGATGGCCGCCGGCATGGTGCCGCCGCTGGCGATGGCACTGTCGTCGACGCTGCGGCCGGGCATCTACAGCACCGCCGAACGGGAGAACGGCAAGGCCGCATGGCTGCTCGGTGCCTCGTTCATCTCCGAGGGAGCGATCCCGTTCGCGGCGGCGGACCCGCTGCGGGTGATCCCGTCGATGATGGCCGGCGGCGCCGTCACCGGCGCGATCGTGATGGCCACCGGGACGACCCTCAGCGCCCCGCACGGCGGCATCTTCGTGTTCTTCGCCATCGGCAACCTGCTGTGGTTCCTGGTCGCCCTCGCCGCCGGCACCGTCGTGGGTGCGCTGTGCGTGACCCTCGCCAAGGAGGTGCACCGGCCCGCCCACCTGCGCAGCAGCGACACCGCGGCCCAGCCCGCCGTCGCCTGATCGGATCCGACGACCGTCCCTACCCCGAAGGAGTTCCCATGCCCAGCACCACCGTCACCGTCGGCTCGTCCATCGGCCTGCATGCCCGGCCGGCCGGCATCATCGCCGAAGCCGTGGTCGCCTCCGGAGTCCCGGTGACCCTGGCCGTGGACGGCGGCGAACCCGTCGACGCGGGCTCGGCGCTGCTCATCATGACGCTCGGCGCCACCCAGGGCACCGAGGTCACCGTGACCAGCGACGACACCGACGTGCTCGCCCGGGTCGCCGAGCTGGTGGCCGCCGACCTCGACGCCTGACGTCAGCCCCGGCGGCGGCGCGCGGCCCGTCGCCACAGCCCGCCTGCGGCGGCTGCGATCACCACGATGCCCGCGGCGATCGCCGCGGGCATCGCCCCGTCCGGGGTCTGCGCCGGCTCCTCCGCAGGCGTGGGCCGGAACAGGCCCACCACGTCGCGCCACACCCGCACTCCCGGCAGGGCGCCGTCGGCGGATTCGGAAGCGGTCAGCAGGTCCCCGCTCGCGGTGAAGGCCACCGCCTCG
>NZ_PCZU01000051.1:0-14762 GCF_002887785.1 Rhodococcus sp. ENV425 | reverse complement strand
CGTGGGGCACCGGCACCCGCAGGGCCGGGCCCGCCGCGAGCGCCGCCGCGACGTCGCCGTCGGGGGCGTGGAAGAGGTAGACATCGGTGTACGTGCGCACTGCGGCGACGGTGCCGTCGGCGCTGACCGCGCCACCGGTGACCAGCGCGGAGGAGGCCCCGCCGACGGGTCCGCCGGGGGTGTCCGTGGGGCCGAGGGTCAGGGATCCGACGCGTTCGAGCGGGACCGGCCCCGGGTCGGGCAGGTCGTCCACGCTCCGCCCGCCCGCCGGCCGGTAGATCCCGGCACTGCCGAACAGCGGCTTGGAGACGATCAGCGGCACCCCGTCGCGCGGGACGAGCAGCGTCTCCGCGTCGCGTGGGCCGTCGGGATAGGTGAGCCGGTGCAGGCTGCCCGCGCCGGTCTGCGGGTCGACCGAGATCAGCGCGACGGTGTCGCGCGCGGCGCGATTGTCGCCGACGTCGCCGAGCCACAGCCGGCCGTCCGGACCGGCGGCGAGGTCCTCCACGTCGTACGGGTCGACGGGCGGCGGGATGCGGCGCACCACCGCGCAGTCGGCCCCGAGCTCGAACACCGCCTCGTCGGCCCCGGCGTCCGGCACCGCGAACACGCGATCACCGGAGGCGACGAGGCCCGACAGCTCCGCGAGGGCGGGATCGGTGGGGGTGCACAGCACGCCACCGTCGACCTCGGCGATCGGGACCGTGGAGGTCTGCGCCGCGGCGGCCGGCGCCGACACGACGGCCGCCGAGGCCACCAGGCCGACGAGGGCCCCGCGCACTAGGCGGCGTACTCGACCAGGGCCGACGCGAGCGCCTGCGGCACGCGGGCATGCACGCGCGTACCGTCCACCTCGTGCGCGGAGTTCAGGACCTGCCCGTCCGAGTGGATCCGCGCGAGCAGGTCGCCCCGCGTGTACGGCAGCAGCACCTTCACCTCGACGTCCGGGTGCTCGAGCAGCGCGGCGAGGTGCTCGCGCAGTTCGTCGAGTCCCTCGCCGCTGCGCGCCGAGACGAACACCGCGTCGGGCAGCAGGGCGCGCAGCTCGGTGAGGGTCAGCGGGTCGGCGGCGTCGACCTTGTTCACCACGATCAGCTCGGGCGGCGGCGGAGCGTCGGACTCGCGCAGCACGTCGGTGATCACCTCGCGCACGGCCTTGATCTGGTCCGTCGGCAACGGATCGGACCCGTCCACCACGTGCAGCAGCAGGTCCGCGTCCGTGACCTCCTCGAGGGTGGAGCGGAACGCCTCGACGAGCTGGGTCGGCAGGTGCCGCACGAAGCCGACGGTGTCGGTGAGCACGTACTCCCGTCCGTCCGGCAGTTCGGCCCGGCGGGTGGTCGGGTCGAGCGTCGCGAACAACGCGTTCTGCACCAGCACACCGGAACCGGTGAGCTTGTTGAGCAGGCTGGACTTGCCGGCGTTGGTGTAGCCGACGATGGCGACCGACGGGATGCGGTTGCGCATGCGCCGGGTGCGCTTGGTGTCGCGAACGGACTTCATCGCCTTGATCTCGCGGCGCAGCTTGGCCATCCGTTCGCGGATGCGGCGACGGTCCGTCTCGATCTTCGTCTCGCCGGGACCGCGCAGGCCCACGCCGCCGTTGCTGCCGGCACGGCCGCCGGCCTGCCGCGACATCGACTCGCCCCAGCCGCGCAGTCGCGGCAGCATGTACTCCATCTGCGCGAGCGATACCTGCGCCTTGCCTTCACGGGAGGTGGCGTGCTGGGCGAAGATGTCGAGGATCAGTGCGGTGCGGTCGATGACCTTGACCTTGACGATCTTCTCCAGGGCGGTCAGCTGCGCAGGGGTGAGCTCGCCGTCGCAGATGACGGTGTCGGCACCGGTGGCCAGCACCACCTGGCGCAGTTCCTCGGCCTTGCCGGAGCCGATGTAGGTCGCGGCGTCGGGACGGTCCCGGCGCTGGATCAGGCCCTCGAGTACCTCGGAGCCCGCGGTCTCGGCCAGTGCGGCGAGCTCGGCGAGGCTGGCCTCGGCCTGGGCCGCGGTGCCGCCGGTCCACACCCCGACCAGCACGACCCGCTCGAGGCGGAGCTGCCGGTATTCGACCTCGGTGATGTCCTCGAGTTCGGTGGACAGCCCGGCGACGCGGCGCAGGGCGCTGCGGTCCTCGAGCTGCATCTCGCCGACCGACGGGTCGGCGGGGACCCAGCCCGCGACGCGGTCCGCGTCGTCGGTGGCCGATTCGTTTCGTCGTGTGTTCGTCATACACGACCATCGTCCCACGTCGGACGCGCCGACGCATGCGACTTTCCGGGTGTCCGCGCAGGGCGAAACCCGCGCGGCGCACCGGCGCCGCCGGGCCGGGAGTCAGTCCAGGCCGCCCCACCAGTCGTCGCCGATCGTGCCCGACGCCACCAGCACCGACGGGCCGCGCAACGCGGCCCGGCCGTCCTCGAGGCGCACCTGCACGGTCCCGCCGGGGACGTGCACCTGGACCGTACCGGAGCCGGACCCGTCGAAACGCAACGCCGCGGCGGCGGCCGCGACCGTGCCGGTGCCGCAGGACCGGGTCTCCCCCACGCCCCGCTCGTACACCCGCATGTCCACCGCGCCCGCGGAGATGGGCGTGAGGAACTCGATGTTGACCCCCTGCGGGAAGAAGCCGGGGTCGAAACCCGGACCGGAAAGGTCGAGGGCGGCCAGGGTCGCCGCGGTCAGGTGCGGATCGACACAGGCCAGGTGCGGGTTGCCGACGTCGATGCCCAGCCCGCGGTACACCCGGCCCTCGATGGTGGCCGTCGACTCCCCCAGCTCCCGCACCACACCCATGTCGACGGTGACCTCGCCGTGGGTGGCGTCGGCGCTGTGCACCTGCACCGGCTTGCCGCCGGCGCGGCTGCCGACGACGAACTCGCCGCGCGACTCGAGCCCGCTGGCGGTGACGAAGTGCGCGAACACCCGCACCCCGTTGCCGCACATCTCCGCGATCGAGCCGTCGGCGTTGCGGTAGTCCATGAACCAGTCGTCGGCGTCCGTCCCCTCGGGCAGTGCCGGCAGAACCCCGGCGTCGACCAGCGCCCCGGCGCGCGCGACGCGCAGGACCCCGTCCGCCCCGAGGCCGCGACGGCGATCGCACAGCGCCGCCACCCGCTTCGGCTCGAGGGAGATCCGCACGTCGGGATCCGGGAGGATCACGAAGTCGTTCTCGGTGCCGTGGCCCTTGCTGAAGTCCATGCCCGTCACCTTAACGACGGTTCGCATCGGCGAGAACCCGCAGCGCCGTGTCCCGCAACGCCGGATCGGCACCGTCGAGCCAGTGCACCCGCGGATCCCGGCGGAACCACGAGCGTTGCCGGCGCACGTAGCGCCGCGTCCCGATGAAGGTGCGCTCGCGGGCGTGGGCGAGGTCCCACTCACCGGCCAGGTACTCGAGCACCTGCGCGTACCCGATCGCCCGACGGGCGGTTACCCCCTCGTGCAGCCCCTGTTCGCACAGCGCCGCCACCTCGTCGACCAGTCCGCGCTCGAACATCAGGTCCGTGCGCCGAGCGATCCGGTCGTCGAGGGCCACGGTGTCCCGGTCCACCCCCAGCACGACGGTCCCCCACCTGGGATCGCCGATCTGCGGCTGCGACGCCGCGAACGGCGCCCCGGTGAGCTCGACCACTTCGAGGGCGCGGACCATGCGGCGGCCGTCGGTGGGGAGGATGGTCGCCGCGGCGACCGGGTCGGCCCGCTGCAGCGCCGCGTGCACCGCGGCCACCCCCTCGTCGGCGAGCAGCGCCTCCCACTTGGCCCGTACCTGCGGATCCGTCGCGGGGAACTGCCACTCGTCGAGGAGGGCCTGCACGTACATCATCGAGCCGCCGACGATGATCGGCACGGCGCCGCGGTCCCGGATCGCCTCGACGTCGGCGGTCGCGGCCTGCTGGTAGCGGGCGACCGTGGCGGTCTCGGTGACATCGAGGACGTCGAGCTGATGGTGGGTGATGCCGCGCCGCTCGTCGACGGGCAGCTTGGCGGTGCCGATGTCCATGCCGCGGTACTGCTGCATCGCATCGATGTTGACGATCTCCCCGCCGAGCTCCTCGGCGAGATCGAGACCCAGATCGGACTTGCCGGTGGCCGTCGGGCCGACGACGGCCACCGGAGGGAGGGGCTCACGGGTCACGGTCGCCACATCCCGACGTGGTATCCCACGCCGTACGGCGCGCTGCTGTGGGTCGTGGCGGCCGCCGCCGGTCCGTCGGAGCCGAACACCGCGGCCAGCACCTGCCATGCGGCGCGGCCGTCGAGGACCAGTTCGGTGCAGAGCGCCGGGTCGAGCGCGGCGAGCGCGGCGGCGTCGCCGACCGCGAGGGCGGCGCCGAGCGCCTCGTCCACCTCCTGCGCCCCGGGGTGGTAGGCCCCGGGTGCCTTCGCGGTGAGCGTGGCCGGGCCGTCCGCGACCACGAGCAGGGCCGTCGGGGTGCGGTCCGCGTCCAGGGCGCCGCGCAGCCGCCGCCCGAAGCGGGCGCAGTCCTGCGGGGTCGTGTCGGCCGGCACGACGTGCGTGGTGGCGCGCACGACCGGCGCCGTCCGGTCGCGCAACCAGCCCGCGATCAGGGCCGGCAGCGGCAGCTGCGGATCGGGCGTCCCCGCGGTCGCCGGCCCGAGCGATACGGCCAGGTCGACACCGAAGCCGCGGAACGTTCCGACGGCCGTGTCCGGGAGGTGCGCGGCCTCCGTGCCCGTACCGACGACGACCCACTGCGCCGCGGCGCGCAGTTCCGCCCCGACGTCGAGCACGGCGGCGCGCAGGTCGGCGGTCTCGGCGGCCGCGGAGCCGGTCAACTCGGGAACGAGCAGGGGTGGGGACGGCACGAACGCCGCGGCGATCAACACACGGGCCACCGTAGTCGACCCGACCCGCCGCCTCCCGGCCGTGCGACCTGTTTCAATAGTGGGCGGGCGTGGTCTCGGAGCGACCTCCGCGGCCCGACCACGCGAACCAGTGCGACCAGGCAGCCGTGCCGCGCGGCAGAGATGAGGACCGATGACCGACCCGAACGCAACGCAGGAATCCCGCGCTCCGAAGCCGGGCGCTCCCAAACCGGGTCGGCAGCGGCCGGCCCCCGAGTCGTCGGCACCCAAGCCGCACCCGGCCGCCCATCCCCATCCGCAGCCCACGGTCCCGGCCAGCGATCCGAGCCGGTGGGGCCGCGTCGACGAGGACGGCACGGCGTGGGTGAAGACCGCCGAGGGCGAGCGGTGCATCGGGTCCTGGCAGGCGGGCGACGCCGCCGAGGGGCTTGCCCACTTCGGCCGCCGGTACGACGACCTCGCGACCGAGGTGGCGATCCTCGAGTCGCGGCTGAGCTCGGGCACCGGGGACGCGAAGAAGACCCGGGCGGCGGCCCAGGCGCTCGCGGAGTCCTTGCCCACCGCCGCCGTGATCGGTGACCTCGACACCCTCGCCGAGCGGCTCGCGGCGATCGTCGCGGACTCGGAGAAGGCGGCGGTCGCCGCAAAACAGGAGAAGGAGCACCAGCGGGCGGCGGCCACCGCCCGCAAGGAGGCCCTCGCGGCCGAGGCCGAGCAGATCGGCGCCGAGTCGACCCAGTGGAAGGCTGCCGGCGACCGGTTGCGGGAGATCCTCGAGGAGTGGAAGACGATCCGCGGCGTGGACCGTAAGGTCGACGACGCCCTGTGGCGGCGCTATTCGAAGGCCCGCGAGGCGTTCAACCGCCGGCGCGGCGCGCACTTCGCCGAACTGGACCGCGAGCGCGCCGCCGCCCGGACCCGCAAGGAGGATCTCGTGGCGCAGGCCGAGGAACTGCAGGACTCGACCGACTGGGGTGCGACGGCGGCCGCGTTCCGGGAACTTCTCGCCGAGTGGAAGGCGGCCGGCCGGGCGCCGCGCGAGGCCGACGATCAGCTGTGGAAGCGGTTCAAGGGCGCCCAGGACGTGTTCTTCGCCGCCCGCAACGCGGCCGCCTCGGAGCGGGACGCGGAGTTCGAGGAGAACGCGCAGGCGAAGGAGGCGCTGCTGCAGTCGGCGGCGTCGATCGATCCGGCGGCGGACATCGACGCCGCCCGGGCCCGGCTGCGCGAGCTGCAGGACAGGTGGGAGGAGATCGGCAAGGTCCCGCGGGAGCGGATGCACGACCTCGAGAGCCGTCTGCGGGCGATCGAGAAGCGGGTCCGCGAGGCCGCCGAGTCCGAATGGCGGCGCACCGACCCGGAGGCGCTCGCCCGTGCCGCCCAGTTCCGGGAGCGCGTGCGCCAGTTCGAGGAGCAGGCCGCCAAGGCCACCGCCGCGGGCCGCCCGAAGGACGCCGAGAGTGCGCTCGCGCAGGCGCAGCAGTGGCGGGAATGGGCCGACGCCGCGGAAGGAGCCGTCGGGGAGCGCTGAGCGCCCCTCCGGACACGACGGTGCCCCCGGCTCGTTCGAGCCGGGGGCACCGTCGTTCGTCCGGTCCCGGGCGGTCAGTCGTCGAGCAGGCCCTTGTTCTCCTGCTGGGCGGCCGCGTTGCGGAGTTCCTCCTCGGCGGCGAGCTGAAGCGCGGTGCGCGTCCACACCACCTTCGCCCAGTGGAAGGTGAGCACCATGACGGTGATCCAGCCCAGGATCAGGCCGATGCCCGGTCCCGCGCCCGGGTCGCCGACCGGCAGGGTCTGCCTCGACCAGATCGAGAGCATGCCGAACACGATCGACACCGCGGAGCCGGCCAGCGCCAGCCACGCCAGCACCCACCGGCGGGTGACGAGCGCCAGGATGGAGAAGATCGCGCCGAACACCAGAGCGAGCCACACGAAGATGCGGGAGGGCAGCGCGATGGACTCGGCGGTCGCGTCGGGGGCGAAGGACAGCACCTCCCACCCGTTGGCCGCCCCGGCGTGGGGCAGGCTGAACGAGCCGAGCAGCACGAGCACCGCGACCGCGACGACGAGCGCGCGGGCTCCGGGGTCGATCTCGCCGGCGATCTTGCGTTCGGCTGCCTCGAGGTCGGCGCGGACTTCGTCCATCGGATCCCTTCCGTCGTCCCCGGCGTCGTCGCCGGGCGTCCTGCCCTCGTCGGGGCCGCTCGCGGTCATGCGTCACATCCCGTCTGTGCCGGAAGTGGCTCGGGCACACCGATCTGCGGGAGACCGAGCCCCACCCCGATGGGGGGCGTCTTGGGGGTGCGGCCCTGCTCGAACCGGTCGCCGGCGCGGGTGCGCCGATGAGTCAGGATCGGGGTGTCCGCGACCAGATGGTGCGGGGCGGCCTCGCTGATCACGATCGTGACGACGTCGCCCGGGCGAACCGCACGGTCGATGTTGCCCTCGGGCCGGAAGTGCACGAGCCGGCCGTCACGGGCGCGGCCGCTCATCCGGGCGGTCTCGGAGTCCTTGCGGCCCTCCCCCGCGGCGACGAGCAGCTCGACCTCCCTGCCGACGAGCGCAAGGTTCTCCTCGAGGGTGATCCGCTCCTGCAGCGCGATGAGCCGTTCGTACCGTTCCTGCACCACCGCCTTGGGCAGCTGGCCGTCCATCTCCGCGGCCGGCGTGCCGGGTCGCCTGGAGTACTGGAAGGTGAAGGCGCTGGTGAACCGGGCCTTCTCGACGACGTCGAGGGTCTCCTGGAAGTCCTCCTCGGTCTCGCCGGGGAACCCGACGATGATATCGGTGGTGATCGCCGCGTGCGGCATGGCCGCGCGCACCTTCTCGATGATCCCGAGGAACCGCTCCTTGCGGTACGAGCGGCGCATCGCGCGCAGGACGCGGTCCGAGCCGGACTGCAGCGGCATATGCAGCTGCGGGCACACGTTCGGGGTCTGCGCCATCGCCTCGATGACGTCGTCGGTGAACTCCGCGGGGTGCGGGGAGGTGAAGCGGACCCGTTCGAGACCCTCGATACCGCCGCAGGCGCGCAGCAGCGCGGCGAACGCGCCGCGGTCGCGGGGCTGCTCCGGATCGGCGAAGGAGCGGCCGTAGGAGTTGACGTTCTGCCCGAGCAGGGTCACCTCGAGGACGCCCTCGTCGACGAGCGCGCGGACCTCGGCGAGGATGTCACCGGGCCGGCGGTCCACCTCCTTGCCACGCAGCGACGGCACGATGCAGAAGGTGCAGGTGTTGTTGCAGCCCACGGAGATCGACACCCAGCCGGCGTAGCTGGACTCGCGCCGGGCGGGCAGGGTCGAGGGGAACGCCTCGAGCGATTCGAGGATCTCGACCTCGGCGCGGCGGTTGTGCCGGGCACGATCGAGCAGCGCCGGCAGGTTGCCGATGTTGTGCGTCCCGAACACGACGTCGACCCACGGCGCCTTCTTCACGACGACCTCGCGGTCCTTCTGGGCAAGGCACCCACCGACGGCGATCTGCATGTTCGGGTTGGCGTCCTTGACGGGCCGCAGATGGCTCAGGTTGCCGTAGAGCTTGTTGTCGGCATTCTCCCGCACCGCGCAGGTGTTGAAGACCACGAGATCGGCGGGCGCACCCGGCCCTGCCTTGGTGAACCCGGAGTCCTCGAGCAGCCCGGACAGGCGCTCCGAGTCGTGCACGTTCATCTGGCAGCCATAGGTGCGCACCTCGTAGGTGCGGGCGCCGACCTCGGCGGTCGCGTCGAGGGCGGCCGGGGCGCTGGGGGGTTCATGGTCCATCGATGACACGTCCCAGCCTAGCTCACGGGGCCGGACCGCTCCTGAAGTGGGCCGAGAGAGACAAACTAGTCCATCGCGCGACCCGGCGGGGCGAACCGGAACCGGCCTTTCGGGGCCGACCGTAAATTTTCCATTACGCAGTCCGAACTCGGCTTGCGAAAATTGCGGCACGGCGGCGCGGGCAGCATAGGGTTCTGTCCATGACACCAGCGGCGGTCGAATTCGAGAAGCCCTCCGGCTCGGCAGGCGGCGCACCCCCGATGATCTCGATGTCGGCGGTGGAGAAGCACTTCGGAGCCCTGCACGTGCTGCAGGACATCAACCTCGAAGTATCGGCGGGTCAGGTCGTGATCGTGGTGGGGCCGTCCGGGTCCGGCAAGTCCACCCTGTGCCGGACCATCAACCGGCTCGAGCCGATCGACTCGGGCGAGATCCGGGTGGACGGCAAGCTGCTTCCCGCAGAAGGTAAGGCGCTCGCGGCGCTGCGAGCCGACGTGGGAATGGTGTTCCAGTCGTTCAACCTGTTCGCGCACAAGACCATCCTCGAGAACGTCATGCTCGCCCCGGTAAAGGTCCGTCGCAAGGGCAGGACCGAGGCCAAGGAGCAGGCGCTGCAACTTCTCGACCGCGTCGGCATCGCCAATCAGGCGGAAAAGTATCCCGCGCAGCTCTCGGGCGGCCAGCAGCAGCGCGTCGCGATCGCGCGGGCACTGGCGATGAACCCGAAGGTCATGCTGTTCGACGAGCCGACCTCGGCGCTGGACCCCGAGATGGTCCAGGAGGTGCTCGACGTCATGACGTCGCTGGCCCGGGAGGGCATGACGATGCTCGTCGTCACCCACGAGATGGGCTTCGCCCGCAAGGCCGGCAACCGCGTGCTGTTCATGGCGGACGGGCAGATCATCGAGGACACCGACCCCGACACGTTCTTCACCGCACCCAAGTCCGCCCGCGCCCAGGACTTCCTCGGCAAGATCCTCAGTCACTGATCCGGCGTCGCTGCCGCACCGGAACCGGGGCGGCATCACCCACAACACGGAGGTACTCGATGAGAATCACCCGCTCGGTTCGCCTGGGCATCGGCGCGATCGCCGTCGCCGTGCTCGCCACCGCGTGTGGCGGAGACGAGCAGCGCAGCGTGTCGCAGTCCGCCGAGAGCGGCTCCCTCGTCGTCGGCATCAAGTTCGACCAGCCCGGGCTCGGGTTGCGCAACCCCGACGGTACCTTCAGCGGGTTCGACGTCGAGGTCGCGAAGTACGTCGGGCAGCAGCTGGGAGTGGCGCCGGAGAACATCGAGTTCAAGGAAGCCCCGTCCCCGCAGCGCGAGACCCTCATCGAGAACGGTGAGGTGGACTACATCGTCGCCACCTACTCGATCACCGACACGCGCAAGGAGAAGGTCGACTTCGCCGGGCCGTACTTCGTCGCCGGCCAGTCGCTGCTCGTGCGTGCCGACAACACCGACATCACCGGACCGGAGTCGCTCAACGGCGGCAAGCGGCTGTGCTCGGTGGCCGGCTCCACCCCCGCACAGAAGGTCAAGGACACCTACGCGCAGGACGTGCAGCTGCAGGAGTTCGACACCTACTCCGCCTGCGTCGAGGCGCTGCGCAACGGTGCGGTCGACGCCGTGACCACCGACGACATCATTCTCGCCGGTTACGCGGCCCAGTACCCGGGCCAGTTGAAGGTCGTGGGCGAGCCGTTCACGGAGGAGCGCTACGGTATCGGTCTGGCCAAGGGCGACACCGAGTCCCGCAACCAGATCAACGACGCGATCGAAGAGATGATCTCGAGCGGGGCCTGGCAGGCCGCCCTCGAATCCACTGTCGGCCCGTCCGGATACCCCCTGCCGGAACCGCCGCAGGTCGACCGCTACTGACCGTCCCCGCCGTCCGGCCGGCCCGTTCGACGACTCGTCACGGGCCGGCCGGATCCCAATCCCCGATCGGTGGAGTTGACCTGTGGATCTGTTGAGCAAGTACGGCGATCAGTTGATCGACGCCTTCTGGACCACCGTGCAGTTGACGGTGTTCTCGGCGATCGGCGCGCTGATCCTCGGAACGATCCTCGCCGGCATGCGCGTGTCCCCGGTGCCGGTGGCACGGGCGGTCGGCACCGTGTACGTGGGGATCTTCCGCAACACCCCCCTGACGCTGATCATCATCTTCTGCCTGTTCGGCCTGTCACAGACGCTGGGCATCAGCCTCGCCCCCCAGTCGTCGCCGACGTTCCTGGTGGACAACAACTTCCGGCTCGCAGTGCTGGGCCTGAGCGTCTATACCGCGGCGTTCGTCTGCGAGTCGCTGCGCTCGGGCATCAACACCGTCAACGTCGGTCAGGCCGAGGCGGGCCGCTCCCTCGGGTTGACCTTCGGCCAGAATCTGCGCCTGATCGTGCTGCCGCAGGCGTTCCGCGCGGTGATCGCACCCCTCGGCAGCGTGCTGATCGCCCTGACCAAGAATTCGACGATCGCGTCCGTCATCGGCGTCTCGGAGGCCTCCCTGCTGATGAAGACCATGATCGAGAACGAGGCGCAGATCTTCGTCATCGGCGGCATCTTCGCCCTCGGCTTCGTGATCCTGACCCTGCCCACGGGCCTGCTGTTCGGCTGGCTGAGCACGCGATTCGAGGTGTCCCGGTGAGCACCGGCCGCGCAACCGTCCTCTACGACGCCCCCGGTCCCCGGGCGCGAACGATCTACCACGTCGCCTCGGCGGCGGTGGCCGTGCTGCTCGTCGCCGTCGGCTATTTCGTCTACCGGGCTCTCGACGACAAGGGGCAGCTCACCACCGCGAAGTGGGAGCCGTTCCTGGAATCGAGCTCGTGGACCACGTATCTGATCCCCGGCATCCGGGGCACACTCATCGCGGCCGCGGTATCCATCGTGCTCGCCCTGATCCTCGGGGCCGCGCTGGGCATCGGCCGGCTCTCCGATCACCGGCCCGTGCGCGCGGTGTGCGGCTTCATCGTCGAACTGTTCCGGGCCATCCCGGTACTGATCCTGATGATCTTCGCCTACCAGCTGTTCGCCGAATACCAGGTCTTCCGGTCGAAGTACCTGGCGCTGGCGGCAGTGGTCACCGGCCTGACCCTCTACAACGGCTCGGTGATCGCCGAGATCGTCCGCGCCGGTATCCGGTCGCTGCCCCGCGGGCAGACCGAGGCCGCCGCGGCGCTGGGCATGCGCAAGGGCCAGATCATGCGTCTGATCCTGTTGCCGCAGGCCGTCACGGCGATGTTGCCGGCGATCGTCTCGCAGATGGTGGTGGCCCTGAAGGATTCCGCGCTCGGCTATCTCATCGGGTACGTCGAAGTGGTGCGCGCCGGTCAGCAGCTCGGCGCGTTCTTCGGCAACTACCTGCCGTCGCTGCTCGTGGTGGCCGCGATCATGATCGTGCTCAACGGCGCGTTGACGGTCGTCGCGACCCGGCTCGAGCGGCGTCTGCGGACCGGACGCAAGAACCGTGCCGCGATGCCGGACGCCGACGAGAACGCCCCCGACAACGTGCTTTCCGGCATGACCGTCCCGGGGGTGGACATCACCAGCGATCACGACAAGCGCCGGTAACCCGTCAGTCGGTGGCGACGTCGCCGGGCTCGGGATCGAGCCCGGCGAGTTCGCCGCGGACCACGTCGAAGGCCACGCCCTGCGGGTAACCACGGCGGGCGAGCATGCCGACCAGCCGTCGCACCACCTTGTCCCGTTCCGCGGCGATCTCGCGCCGATCCCCCTCCGTGGGCAGCGGGGGCTGGGTGCGCAGCTTCTTGCGCACCAGTTCGGCGGCGCGGGCGCGTTCGTCGTCGCCGTCGATCTGCTCCAGCGCCTCAGCCGCCTCGTGCTGCCCGATCCCCTTGCGGCGCAGTTCCATTGCCAGAGCACGTTTGCCCCGGCCGGCATGCCGATGACGGGAGCGCACCCACTGCTGGGCGAACTCGGCGTCGTCGACGAGGCCCACCTCGGTGAGCCGGTCGAGGGTCCGCTCGGCGACGTCCGCGGCGAAGCCCTTCTGTTCGAGTTTCGCGGCGAGTTCGGCGCGGCTGCGAGCCCGGTCGGTCAGCAGACGGAGGCACAGGTCCTTGGCCTGTGCCTCCGTTCCGCCGCCGGGCAGGTCGCCGCCGCACCGGTCACCGCGACGGGAGTCGCTGCCCAACGCTCGACTCAGAAGTCGGCGGGCTCGTCGGCGGGCTCGGCGGTGACGTCCGCCCCGATGCCGAGCTTCTCCTTGATCTTCTTCTCGATCTCGTCCCGGACGTCGGTGTTCTCCAGCAGGAACTTGCGGGCGTTCTCCTTGCCCTGACCGAGCTGGTCGCCCTCGTAGGTGTACCAGGAGCCGGACTTGCGGATGAAGCCCTGCTCGACCCCCATGTCGATGAGCGAGCCCTCCTTGCTGATGCCGTGGCCGTAGAGGATGTCGAACTCGGCCTGCTTGAAGGGCGGCGACACCTTGTTCTTGACGACCTTGACGCGGGTGCGGTTGCCCACCGCGTCGGAGCCGTCCTTGAGGGTCTCGATACGGCGCACGTCCAGGCGCACCGAGGCGTAGAACTTCAAAGCCTTGCCGCCGGTGGTCGTTTCGGGCGAGCCGAACATCACACCGATCTTCTCGCGCAGCTGGTTGATGAAGATCGCGGTGGTGCCCGAGTTGTTGAGCGCACCGGTCATCTTGCGCAGCGCCTGGCTCATCAGGCGGGCCTGCAGGCCGACGTGGCTGTCACCCATCTCGCCCTCGATCTCGGCGCGCGGCACCAGGGCCGCCACCGAGTCGACCACGATGATGTCGAGCGCGCCGGAACGGATCAGCATGTCCGCGATCTCGAGCGCCTGCTCACCGGTATCCGGCTGCGACACGAGCAGGGCGTCGGTGTCGACACCGAGCTTGCGCGCGTACTCGGGATCGAGCGCGTGCTCGGCGTCGATGAAGGCGGCGATGCCGCCGGCGGCCTGGGCGTTGGCCACGGCGTGCAGCGCGACCGTCGTCTTACCGGAGGATTCCGGGCCGTAGATCTCGACGACCCGGCCGCGCGGGAGGCCGCCGATGCCGAGCGCGACGTCGAGCGCGATCGAGCCCGTCGGGATCACGGCGATGGGCTGGCGGGACTCCTCCCCCAGGCGCATCACCGAGCCCTTGCCGAAGCTCTTGTCGATCTGCGCGAGCGCCAGCTCGAGCGCCTTGTCGCGATCGTGTGCCTGTGGTGCCATCGTGGTCCCCTTTTCGAGTCTCGTCTTGCTTGCCGATGACGTTAGAGTCCGGCACCGACAAGTTCGCCGTCCCGACCGGCGAGCGGCCGGATCTGTGGATGAATCGGACGCCTGTGGACTACTTCTTCACCACCCGCGGACCAGCATAGGCGAACAACTGTTCGAACGGAACGGGCGCGGCGGTTTCACCGGCGCGCGGGCGGGACGTCGAACTCCTCGCACAGGGCCCGCCACACCTCACGGGGTTCCCGGCCGGCCTCGATGGCCGCGGCGGCGGTCCGCCCGCCGAGCGAGAGCAGCACGTGGTCACGTAGCAGGGCGTCGCCGCGCAGCTGCCCGAACTCGTTGCGGACACACTCGTGAAATTCCGTCAGTCGCACCTGCGCCACGGTAGTCGCTTCCCGGACCCCCGACAGCGGCCGGTGGCGCGGACGCGGGGCACGTCACCGCATCGGCGCCACGACGCTGCGGCAGACGGTCACCGGGTCCTCGACCTGCGTTGCCGTCGCAGCGGCCAGGCGGGCCGCGCGCGTGAAGCGCGGCTCGGTCAGCACGGTGTCCACGGCCGCCCGCAGCGCGTCGGAGTCGAGTGGCCGCACGACCACCGCGCTGCCCTGCCGGGCGGCCCGATTGGCCAGCTCCCACTGGTCGCCGCCGCCGGGCACCACGACCGCGGGCACCCCGGCGCGCAGGGCCTTGGCGAGCATCCCGTGGCCGCCGCCGCACACCACCACGTCGGCCTGCTCGAGCAGCAGGTCCTGCCGGCCGTGCCCGGCCACGACGCCGTCCGGCCAGTCCCGCTCGGGCGGCTCGAGCATCGCGACGACGATCCGCATCCCGGATCCGCCGAGGCCCGTGCACACGGCGTCGAGCAGGCCGGGCACGCCGGTAGCCGCGGTGGACGGGGCCACCATCACCAGCGGTCCGTCGCCGGAGGGCGGCGCCAGGACGTCGCCGGTGGGCTCCCACAG
>NZ_PCZU01000290.1:0-1776 GCF_002887785.1 Rhodococcus sp. ENV425 | reverse complement strand
GGCGGCGTCCGCGCCGGTGAGCTGGGCGAGCTCGTCCGAGTTCGGTTTGAGCAGGTCGGGGGCGGCGTCGGGGAACCGGGCCGCGAGCGACAGCAGGGGAGACTCGGAGGTGTCCACCGCGATGCGGCACGCGACGGACCCGTCGACGGCGGCCGCGCGGACGGAGCGGACGAGATCGGCGTACCAGTCGGCGGGCACGCCGGGCGGCAGCGATCCGGACATCACCACCCAGCGGGCGTCGGCGGCGGCATCGACGACGGTCCGGCGCAGCGCATCGAGTGTCCCTTCGGTATACGCCGGGCCGGGCTCGTTGAGCTTGGTGGTGGTGCCGTCGGGCTCGGCGACGGTGATGTTGCTGCGCGCGAAGCCCCCGGTCGGAACGGCGCGGTAGCCGATGCCGTGGTCGTCGAGCGCGGCGAGCAACGGGTCGCCGGTGTTTCCCGGCAGGACGGCCAGGACCGGCCGGCCGGCCGCGCGGAGCACGCGGGCGACGTTGACGCCCTTGCCGCCCGGGTCCACGCGGGTGGCGGCGGCGCGGTGCACGGCGCCGCGGACGAGCGGGCCCGTCAGTGCGACCGTCCGGTCCAGGCTGGGGTTGGCGGTCAGCGTGACGATCATGCCGTCACCACCTCGATTCCGTTGTCGGTGAGCTCTTTGCAGTCGGTGTCGTCGATCTCGGTGTCCGTGACGAGCACGTCCACGGCGTCGACGGGGGCGAAGCTGATCAGGTGCTGTCGGCCGATCTTGGAGGAGTCGGCGACGACGACCACCCGGTCGGCGCATCGGACCATCGCGCGCTTGACGGCGGCCTCGTCCGGGTCGGGAGTGGACAGGCCGTGGCCGACGCTGAGCGCGTTGGTGCCGATGAAGGCGACGTCGACGTGCAGAGCCCGGAGGAATCGCAGCGCGTCCTCGCCCACGCTGGCCTGCGTGATCCCGCGGACCCGGCCGCCGAGCATGTGCAGGCGCACCGATCCGAGGCCGGCGAGCCGCGCGGCGATCGGAACCGAGTTGGTGACCACCTCGAGGTCCACGTCGGCGGGCAGCGCCGCCACCAGCCGGCCGGTGGTGGTGCCGGCGTCGAACACCACACTGCCGCCGGCGGGGGGAAGGTACCGGGCCGCCGCGGCGGCGATCCGGTCTTTCTGTGCGGCGTGGGTGTGCTCGCGCTCGCTCAGCGCGGGTTCGGTCACCGTGAGCGCTGCGGTGGGGATCGCGCCGCCGTGCACCCGGCGCACATGGCCGAGCCGCTCGAGCAGGGCGAGGTCCCGGCGGACGGTCTCGGTGGTGACGCGGAAACGGGTGGCCAGATCGGCGACGGACATCCGTCCCCGTCGGCCGATCAGCTCGGCGATCGCCTGCTGCCGTTCCTCTGCGTACACGCCGGGCTCCTCACCGCCGAAATGTTGGTTTATGTTGTTTTACGCCCGTATGTGTTGACATGTCAATGGTTCGGAGTAATCTCGATCACAGAATTACCCCGGAGGCCCATCCCGACACACCGGGCGGCGAGGAGGAGACATGGAGAAGGTGATTCCCGCAGCGGCGGAGATGTCGATCGTTCGGGGCACGCCCGTCGTGCCCGGGGTTGCCTACGGCCCAGTCGTGCGCCCCGCGCCGCGGCCGCAGATACCCGCCACGTTCGAGAGCATCCCGGACACCGCGCGCGACGCCGAGGCGGAGCGTTTCCGGGCGGCCGCCACCACCGTCGCGGACCGGCTGCGCAGCCGCGCCGGCCAGGCCTCGGGCGCCGCCGCCGAGGTCCTGCTCGCCAAC
>NZ_PCZU01000050.1:21085-25830 GCF_002887785.1 Rhodococcus sp. ENV425 | reverse complement strand
GGCGCCCTGCGGGGCCGCGATCCCACTTTCGAGACGCTCGAGACGTTGCAGCACAGCCGATTCCGAACCCGAGGCGGCGGGCAGCAGCATCCGCGCGCACATCACCTCGAGGAGCAGGCGCGGGGCCGTGGCGCCGCGCATCTCTCCCAGACCGGAGTGCACGATCTCCGCGTACCGGGTCAGGGTGGCGGGACCGATCCGGTCGGCTTCCTCCCGCATCCGCTCCAGCACGTCGCCCGGGGCGTCGACGAGACCGCGATCGGCGGCGTCGGGCACCGATCGCATCAGGATGAGATCCCGGAGCCGCTCGAGCAGGTCGACCGCGAACCGTCGCGGGTCGTGGCCGGCATCCATCACCTTCTCGACGGTTCCGAACAGACCCGCACCGTCGCCGGCGGCGAGGGCATCCACGGCCTCGTCGATGAGGGCGACGTCGGTGACGCCGAGCAGCGAGAGTGCACGGCTGTAGGTCACGCCCTCCTCGCCGGCGCCGGCGAGGAGCTGGTCCATCACCGACAGCGAGTCGCGCGGCGAACCGCCGCCCGCACGGATCACCAGGGGGTAGACGGCGTCCTCGACCGGCACGTTCTCCTGCGTGCAGATCTTCTCGAGCAGCCCGCGCATGACGGGGGGCGGCAGCAACCGGAACGGGTAGTGGTGGGTGCGCGAGCGGATCGTCGGCAGCACCTTCTCCGGTTCGGTGGTGGCGAACACGAAGATCAGGTGCTCCGGCGGCTCCTCGACGATCTTGAGCAGGGCGTTGAAGCCCTGCGTGGTGACCATGTGGGCCTCGTCGACGATGAAGATGCGGTACCGCGACTCGGCCGGCGCGTAGAAGGCACGGTCGCGTAGTTCGCGGGTGTCGTCGACGCCGCCGTGGCTGGCGGCGTCGAGCTCGATGACGTCGAGGTTGCCGCCACCGCCGGGGCCGAGCGCCACGCAGGACCGGCACGTCCCGCACGGGGCCGACGTGGGGCCCTCCGCGCAGTTCAGGGAGCGGGCCAGGATCCGGGCCGAGGAGGTCTTGCCACAGCCGCGCGGGCCCGAGAACAGATACGCGTGATTGATGCGACCTGCGTCGAGGGCGATGCTCAGGGGCTCGGTGACGTGCTCCTGACCCACCACCTCGGCAAAGGTCGCCGGTCGGTACTTACGGTAGAGGGCCACGCGCCGAGACTACCGGCGCCGACCGACACCCCGGCCGCGTGGTTGCGGCGGAGTGATGCGGGTATCCGGGGCCATGACCGAAACACGACCGTTGGCCCTGGTGACCGGAGCGTCGAGCGGCATCGGCCTGGAACTCGCCCGACTGTTCGGCCGGGACGGATACGACCTCATCCTCGTGGCCCGCTCCGATGCCCTCGACGACGCCACCCGTGCTCTCGCCGCCACCGGCGCCGCCGTGATTCCGGTGCGCGCCGACCTCCGGACGGCGACGGGCGTGGAGGAGGTGTGCACCGCCGTGACGGCGACCGGCCGGCCACTGGCCGCCGCTGCGCTCAACGCCGGCACCGGGCAGGGTGGCCTGTTCGTGGACACCGGCCTCGACGACCAGCTCGAGGTGGTGGACGTCAACGTGCGCTCGACCGTGCATCTGGCCAAGTACGTCCTCGACGGCATGGCCGGGCGCGGCACCGGGCGCGTGCTGATCACGTCGTCGGTGGTCTCGGAGATGCCCGGCCCGTACCAGGTCGTCTACAACGCCTCCAATTCGTTCCTGCAGTCGTTCTCCGAGGGGCTGCACGAGGAGCTGCGCGGGACCGGGGTCACCGTCACCGCGCTGATGCCCGGAGCGACCGACACCCCGTTCTTCCGCAAGGCCGGGATGGCGGACGCGCCGATCGCCCGCGGCCCCAAGGACGACCCTGCGAAGGTCGCCCGCAAGGGCTACGAGGCGATGCTGAAGGGCAAACGGAAGGTGGTGGCCAGCTCCCCCATGTCCAAGGCGATGGCGGCGGCGTCGACGGTGACACCGGATTCGGTGAAGGCCTTCCTCCACCGCTTCATGGCCGCGCCGGCGTCCGCGCCTCGCTGACCGAGGCAGGTGCCTCAGAGGTTGGGCAGCGCCCAGCTGAGGAACACCACGCCCGCGAGGATGCCGAAGATGCCGGTGAGCATGCCGACGAGAGCGTCGAGGGACTTCTCCTCGTCGGTGAACACGGCGGGCCGGCGGGTGGCGGCGATGCCGGTCCCGATGGCCGCCGCACCGAGCAGAATCCCGAAGCCGAACGTCCAGAAGGTCACGATCGACAGGGCGCCGAGCATCAGCGCCAGATCGGCCCCCTTCTCCTCGACCGCCTCACGCAGCGTCGACAGCGCGGGTAGGTCGAGGCGGGAACGGTGCGGTCCGGAGCGGAAGGGAGTCTGCAGGACGGACATGGTCTTTCGGATCCTCGTCGGCGATGGCGGAACAGTGCGCAGCATCCGGTGGCGGGGTCGTACGGAACCTTCTGCAGGACAAGAATTCCGGGATGGGTGAACGGTCCGGCGACCACCGCTCGATGCGACCGGGAACAGATACGGGACACGGCATCTACTCCTGGATCAACCTCACTCGTCGGCCCGGCTGCTACGCAGCACAGATTAGCACTCACCGAGCCTGAGTGCTAACTCGGCGGTGTCGCGCGGTTCGCATGCGCAGCCGATCCGGCTCCGCGCCAGTACAGTTCCTCCATGGGATCGGGGAGCACGGCAAAGGCGTGGGCGGTGGGTCTCTCGATCGTCGCCGCGGCGACGATCGGCACGGCCGGCACCGCCGCCGCCGATCCGGATCCGGGCGCGCGGGTCACCACCGACGGCACGGCGCTGCGGCTCGACGGGCAGCCCTGGTGGCCGACCGGCTTCAACGCCTACCAGCTGGGCACGAACTGGGCGGTGAACTGGGGCTGCGGCGCCATGGTCGATCTGGATGCGTACTTCGGCGCGCTGCCATCGCATTCGCTCACCCGCTTCAACGCCTTCCAGGCCCTGGCCGTCGACCGGTTCACCGGCGAACTCGACTTCGGCCCGCTCGACGCCGTGTTCGCCGCGGCGGAGGCCCACGGTCAACTCGTGATCCCGGTCCTTGCCGCCCAGGACGGCGCGTGCGAGGACGAGGCGTTCAAGGACCGGCAGTGGTATGTCGACGGATGGACGGAGCCGGTCGATCACGAGCGTGCCGTGCTGAGTTTCCGGGACTGGGTGACGACGGCGGTGACGCGGTGGAAGGACTCCCCGGCGCTGGCTGCATGGGAACTCGTCGGCGAACCCGAGACCAGCATGTGCACCGACGCGGCGTGCTCGTGGTGGCTGCGGCAGTGCCCACCGGACGCGGCCGCCGTCCTGCGCGGGTTCTTCGACACGGCGGGGGCGCAGGTCCGCGCGATCGATCCCCGCACCCTGATCACCGCGGGGCTCACCGGCGGCGGGCAGTGCGGCACGCAGGGCGACGAGTACGCGCTGGTCGGGTCGTCCCCCTTCGTGGACGTCGTCCAGTACCACGACTACGGCGCCGACGGGATCCCGTTGCCCGGCGACCAGTGGAACGGCCTGGCGCGCCGCATCGCCCAGGCCCAGCAGATCGACAAGCCGCTGCTGGTGGCCGAGATCGGCGAGCCGGCGGGCTGGTGCGGGGCCACGGCCGACCGCGCCGAGCACATCGCGACGAAAATCGAGGGACAGAAGACGGCCGGCACCGCCGGGGCGCTCCTCTGGGCCTTCGTCCCCGATCCCCGGCCGGACTCCTGCACCTACGACATCGGACCAGACGACGAATTGTGGTACGTGATCGAGGAATTCGGAACCTCGGGCGCATCCGTCGGGCCCATCCCGAACACCGGATAGCCGGGGCCCGCGCGCGGCGAGACCACCCGTCCGGTCGGACGGCCGGCCTGGATCGCCCACCGGTTCCGGCACAGTGGTTTGGTATCTCCCCGGTCCGGGTACAGGAGGGCGATCACGGCCCGGCGTCGCCCTCACCGGCACCCGCCGGAAGGTGACACGAAGAAGACATCGCACCGCGCGGCTGGTGCCGTCGCCGGGCGGCGACCAGGACTGAGGAGGGTCATGACACTCGACTACGACACCCGTAAAGAGCTCGACACGGACGAGCTGACCGCCCCGACGCTTCCGGCGGTGAGCGAGACCGTGGAGCCGGACGACGGCGACATCGCCGAGTTCTTCGAACTCCCCGGCGCCGACCTGTCCGGGGAGGAGCTCACCGCCCCGGTCGTCCCCCGGCGGAACGACGAGTTCGTGTGCGACAGCTGTTTCCTGGTCCACCACCACAGCAGGCTCGCGCCGTCCGACGACGGCACGACACGCTGCCGGGACTGCAGCTGACGGACCTCGGCGGAAGGCGCAGAACGAGAACAATTTTCCGCCGAGGTGTAGTCCCTCGCCCTACGGGGTAACCGAAGTCGTGACCACGCCGGCGACGGCGGGTGAAGACCGGAGGGGATCGACGAGATTCCCGAACGAAGGGAAGTGGAGCGTGCTCGGACTCGGAATCATCGGGTGGATCATCATCGGCGGCCTCGCCGGCTGGATCGGTAGCAAGATCATGAAGACCGACGAGCAACAGGGCATCCTGCTGAACATCGTCGTGGGTGTCATCGGCGGTCTGCTCGGCGGCTTCCTGCTCAAGCTCTTCGGTGTCGATGTGGCGGGCGGCGGCCTGATCTTCAGCTTCCTCACCTGCCTCCTCGGTGCGGTGATCCTGCTGTTCCTGGTCAAGGCTGTCACCGGCCGCCGCACGGTCCACCACC
>NZ_PCZU01000050.1:14613-21069 GCF_002887785.1 Rhodococcus sp. ENV425 | reverse complement strand
AATCTCGCCGACCAGTCACCACACGCGCAGCGGCCTCCCGTCGCCCCGTTCCGGGGCACGGGAGGCCGCTGCGCTGCACGGGCCGAATCCGCGCCGGGCGTGTCGGCCGTCATCCGCTGCGAAAACGGGACCTTTCCGGCATGCTGGCCGGGTGGATGGCGCGTGCGGTGAGCGTGGCGGTCATCCGGGGAACGCCGCCGAGCGACGAGAGGGACACCGATGGACGACACCGCAGCAACGAGGGCACGCTCCGCCACGGCGAGCCGCACCCCGCAGGAGACCCCCGAGCTGTCCTCGGAGGATCTCGCCGCCGTCGTGGAGGCGCTGACCGGCCGTCCGGCAGAAATCCCGGAGTCCGAGCCGGCCCCGAAACGACGCCGATCGCCCCGCAAGAAGACCTGAGCCCCCGGCCGCCGACCTCGTCGGTCCCGTAGCGGGCGAACCTCGCGAACACCGCTCCGCGGCACCGCCCGTGCGCGGCTACCGGGACACCCTCGCGGCCACTTGTCCGAAATGACCGTTTCCGTAACTCGCTCGCAACACCCGCGCCGCGTGGCAGAAACCGGACCGGCACATCGTGGATACCCGGCGCACCGAGAACCGTGCGCGTGAGGAGAATCTGCCGTGTCACCCACGATCGACGCCGGGGCCACCGCGTGGCTGCTGGCGAGCACCGCCCTCGTCCTGCTGATGACCCCGGGTCTCGCCTTGTTCTACGGCGGGATGGTCCGCTCCACCGGCGTCCTCAACATGATCATGATGAGCTTCGTGTCGATCCCGCTCGTCACGGTCACGTGGCTCGTCGCGGGCTACACGCTCAGCTTCGACGACGATCTCGGCGGCGGAGTGCTCGGCGGATTCGCACACCTGGGGATGAGCGGTATCGGGCCCGACACCGTCCACGGCCAGGTACCGGAACTCCTGTTCGCCACCTTCCAATTGACCTTCGCGATCATCACCGCCGCCCTCGTCAGCGGGGCGATCGCCGACCGGGCCAAGTTCTCCGCCTGGATGCTGTTCGTGCCTGTCTGGGCACTGCTCGTGTACGTCCCTGTCGCCCACTGGGTCTGGGGACCCGACGGCTGGATCGCACGGCTCGGCGTGCTCGACTACGCGGGTGGACTCGTCGTCGAAACCGTCTCCGGAGCGTCCGGTCTGGCCCTGGCACTGGTGCTCGGACCAAGGCTGGGATTCCGTTCCGAGTCCATGCGGCCGCACAACCTCCCGATCGTCCTGCTCGGCGTGGGCCTGCTGTGGTTCGGCTGGTTCGGATTCAACGCCGGCTCCGCCCTGGCCGCCGACGGCAAGGCCGCCGCGGTCTTCCTCAACACGCTCGTCGCCGGGTGCACCGGCATGCTCGGGTGGCTGTTCGTCGAACAGCGCCGCGACGGGCACCCCACCACGTTCGGCGCCGCCTCGGGCGTGGTCGCCGGCCTGGTGGCGATCACCCCCGCGTGCGGCACCGTCGGTGTTCTCGGTGCGCTCGTCGTCGGCGCGGTGGCCGGCATCGTCTGTTCGTACGCCGTGGGCTGGAAGTTCCGCCTGGGCTACGACGATTCGCTCGACGTCGTCGGCGTGCACCTGATGGGCGGCATCGTCGGCACCGTTCTCGTCGGCGTGCTCGCTACCGCCGTGATGACCGAGGGTCCGGAAGGATTGCTGTACGGCGGCGGCTTCGCGCAGCTCGGCAAGCAGGTCCTCGCGGTACTGGTGGTGGGGTTCTACGCCTTCGGCGTGACCTTCGGCCTCGGCAAGCTGATCGACCGCACCTTCGGCTTCCGGGTCAGTAAGGAGGACGAGGCGTCCGGTATCGACCTGGCCCTGCACGCCGAATCCGCCTACGAACACGGCGTGCCCGGGCACGGGGCGATGGGCGGGGTCAATCCGCTGCACTCGGTCTTCCCGTCCCAGGCACGGGAAGACGCCGTGCCCGGCGACGACGAGCGCTAGGGTGTGTTTCATCAGCGGTCGGGCCGGAGCCACTGATTGATGGCGGCGATTCGGACGGTGGCGGTATAGCGGACCGCAAGTTTGTCGAATCTGGTTGCCACCGCGCGGTTCTGCTCGAGCGTGTTGATACCGCACTCGACAGCATGACGCTGCTTGTAGTGCTCGGTGTCGAACTCCGGCGGACGTCCACCGGACGACCCCTTCCGCGTCCGGTGGGCAGCCTGATCGGACTTGACCGGAATGGTCGCGCGGATACCGCGTTTACGCAGGTAGGCGCGATTTCCAGTGCTGCTGTATGCCTTGTCGGCCAGCACACGATCCGGCCGGGTACGCGGCCGGTCCGCGGCACACCGATCCCGTCGAGAACCGTGGTGAACTGCGAACTGCCCCCGCTGACCGGCGGTGACCACGCTCGACAACGGTGTGCGGCCCTGCTCGCAGGCCAGATGGGTCTTGGTGGGCCACCCACCACGCGACCGTCCCCACGCGTGATCCTCCGGTTCGGTCTCCACCCCGCCGGGTGGCTCTCGATCTGCTGATCGCCGTCCCCGCGGGCCCCGGCCGCATGCTGGTGCGCCCGCGCGATGGTCGAGTCGACGCCGACGTCCCACACGATCGCGCCGGCAGCGTCGGCGAGTGCCTGCAACGCCGTCAGGATCTGTGCCCACACTCCGCCGCGCTGCCGGCGCCGGAACAGCCCGTACACCGTCTGCCACGGTCCGTACCGGGCCGGGACGTCCCGCCAGGGGGTACCCGTGTGGGTCCGCCACCGGATGCCGTCGATGGGCTGGCGTTTCGTCCATTTCGGCGGGCGGCCCGCCTTCTCCCCCGGGGCAGCAGCGGGCCAACCACGACCACTGCGCGTCGGTCAGGTCTGCTCACCCCGGCCGATGCCGATACCGTGTCCGGTCACGGCCGAGACCACCGGGCACCGCCCGGAGGCCTGCCGGCATCCTCGACGAGGGTGGCCGCCGTCCGCGTGGCGCAAGCCTGGCGTCGAGCCGAAACCGGTGGTCCTCGAGAGGTTTCGGCACGTGCACACCGCGGAATGCCGGGAGCACCCACCTCATCGCGACCGCCCGTGGTGATGAACGGGGGGCAGGGACAGCTGTCGCCCCCAGGCCGTCGATGGCGGTGTCACCAGGCTGCTCCCTCCGGGTCCGCGGGCGCACCCAACCGGCCTCGGGCGGGCGAACGATCCGCCGCCCACCCCGGTCGAGAGTTCCGTCGGCGAGAAACAGGTATCCCTCCGGGTCGTTCGGCCGATGCCCTCGGGCCCCACGGCGGGCAACGATACGCCCTGACACACACTGCGCAGGCCGGGTTCCCTGGTGGCGCCGACACCGTTCGTCGTCGCCCTTCGGAAATGGACCCGTCGCGTGGACTGCACGAAAGGGGCCCGCACCGATGACGGCAGAATCGTCCGGCTGGGGGGACTATGTCACGGCGGCGTTCTCCCGCGATTTCGTCGCCGAGGGATTCGACTACGACACCGTCGAACAGATCCATCGCGGCGTCTTCGACGAGTGGCGGGTTGCGCTGGCCCGCTCAGGTCTGTTCACCAACCGCGCCGTCGCCGAGGCGGTGCGCTGCTGGCAGAACAATCCCTCCTCCCTGTTGGACGCCCTGCTCGCGGACGCGGACGAGATGACCGACAAGCGCTACCGGACCGCGTGGAACGCACTGGACCGAACTGCTGCACACGACGGCTCCGTCCGGGCCGCTGCCCGGTATGCATGAGCGCTTCCGGCGGTCGAGCGGTCTGCAGCACGCCCACGCCGCGAGCGGACCCACCGGCCGGCGAGACCGCCATGCTCCGAAACAGTACGTCCGGTCTCGCTGGGCGCCGATCGGGCAGCTGCCGCGATCGCCCCGGCAGTCTTTGTCGGTGCGTGCGCCCCCGGACCGGCACCGTGTCCAGACCCCGACGTCGGCACCGCCGGTGTGCCGACGCCTCAGGAGATATGTGCACGCCGACTCGGACTCCACCTCGGCAGCGTGCATAGTCCCCCGGCCCACGCGTGCCCGACCCGTCCGGGGGCGCAAGAACGAACTGATGTGAGGACCATCGTGACGACCACCCCACCGTCGGAACCCGGCGATCTCGACGGATGCGCCGCGCCGCACGGGCCAGGAGTCCCCCTTCGCCCCACCCAGGTGCGTGGGCGGCACTTCCCCGGAGCCAGCGTGCAGGCGCAACTGCTGGCGCGATCGCTCCAGCTGACCCTGCGCCCTGTGCTCTCACTGTGGGCGCGCGCGTCCGGGCTGCCGTGGCCGACCAACCTGATCGAATCCGTCGGAAACCTGCTGCCGCCGATCGAGGGCACCCGGTGCCGACCCGCGACGCTCCCGCACTGCGGCGCGCTCTGGGTCCAGGCCCGCGACGTCGGTGCCGACCGCGTCGTCCTCTACCTGCACGGCGGCGCGTTTCTGTGCTGTGGCCTGCGCACGCACCGGCGCCTCGTCTCGCGCATCTCCGCCGAGGCACAGGCACCGGTGCTGATGGTCGACTACCGGATGCTGCCCACCCATACGATCGACGACGCCATCGACGACAGCATCGACGGGTACCGGCTGCTCCTGGCCACCGGCTACCGGCCCGAGCAGATCGTGATCGCCGGCGACTCCGCCGGCGGGTACCTGTCGTTCATGGTGCCGCTGCGGCTCCGTGACGAGGGCCTGCCCGCCCCCGCAGCCGTTGTGGCGCTCTCCCCGCTGACCGAGTTGGATCCGGCCCGCAAACTGGCACACCCCAACGCGGACCGGTGCGCCCTCCTACCCGCCACCGCCGCGGCGGAACTGTCCCGACTCGCCCGACGCCTCGAAGCCCACCGGGCGACCAGCCCCTACACCCGGGCCCGGCTGTGCCCGATCGAGCACGATCTGCGCGGCATGCCCCCGACGCTGATCCAGGTGGGGTCGGACGAGCTGCTGCTGCCGGACGCCGAAACCATGGCCCACCGGCTCACCGACGCCGGCAGCTACTGCGAGCTGCAGATCTGGGACCGCCAGGTGCACGTGTTCCAGGCCGCGGCCGATCTGCTGCCCGAATCCCGGCGGGCCATCGCCGAGATCGGCCACTTCATCCGGTCCATGGTCCCGGCCCGGGCACCCGGCGCGGTACGCCCCCAGAAGACACCGGGATGCCCCGCATAGCATGCGGTTTCGGGACCGGAGTGGGACCCGCGCCCGCCGACTCGCCGACCGATTCCGGCGTGACGAGTTCCGGGGCGGCGACACGCCTCCGCGTGGGTGACCCGGCCGCCGGTGCCGGGAGGTAGGCCCGCTTGTGATCTACCCGCATCACCGAACCAGGTAGGTGTATGGGCCGATCGGCCGTTGTCCGCCTCGTTCGTGACCGGAATGTTATGGAGTGTTCCGTCCGAGCGGCACCTGGATCCCTCGGACACCGTATGACACGAAGGACTCCATTTCATGGCCAAGCACAGAGTGCGTCGGGGCAACCGCCTGCAGGTCTCGACCACAGGACTGCTGATCGCCGGGGGTGTGACGATGGCAGCATGCCTGCTTCCGGCGTCTCCTGCCGCAGCGGAGCCGATCACGATTCCCGGGATCGGAACGTTCGACCTCCCCCACACGCCGACGCTTCCTCCGGCGCCTACCCCTGCACCCCTCCCCGACACGGCACCCTCACTGCCGCCGTCGCCGTCGACCCACGGTGCGCGGGCGCTCGCCGCGGCCGAGTCGAAGATCGGCGCACCGTACGTCTGGGCTGCGGCGGGGCCGGATGCATTCGATTGCTCGGGTCTGGTCCAGTGGGCGTACCAGCAGGTCGGGGTCGTCGTGCCGCGCACCACCTACGACCAGCTCGACGGGGGACAACCGGTGGATCGGGCACACCTGCAGCCTGGCGATCTCGTCTTGTTCAACGGAGCGCAGCATGTCGGGCTCTACGCCGGGAACGGCACGGTCGTCCACGCCCCCACCGCCGGGCAGTCGGTGAAACAGGCACCACTGGACTCGATGCCGTTCTACGCGGCCCGCCGGTACTAGGCTCGGCCGCATCGGGTGCCTGTCGAGAATCAGCCGGTACGAGGGGTGAACGGGTCCCGGGGCCCGACGAAGCTCCGATCCGGTGCACGGTCCGTGAGCCATGCTCACAGGGTGCAGAGGTGATCGTCGGGTGTGCCCGAACGCCGTGGTGGGCGGCGTGTGCAGCCGCGGTGGCGATCGGTGGCGCATCGAGAACCAGCGATGAGACCTGGGGTGAGCCGGCCCCCCAGTCCACGATCCGGCGGGACAACGCGTCGATCCGCGCCTTGCGCCGGACCTTCCCTCCCTGCGGGGCGCTCAGGGATATCGGTACTGCGCTCGTTCGGTGGGAAGTCGCACTCGACGGGATCCGCCACCAGGAGCACGCGCGTGCCCCGCGGGAACATCCCAGGCCAGAAACCTGGCATACCTGACTGCTAAGTGTTTTTCGTCAGTGCGGGCATGTGTTCGCCTCCCGATCGCCATGCTGCTCCCGATCGTGGGTTCCGTGCG
>NZ_PCZU01000050.1:0-14603 GCF_002887785.1 Rhodococcus sp. ENV425 | reverse complement strand
GGCCGATGCCGATACCGTGTCCGGTCACGGTCGAGACCACCAGGCACCGCTCGGGGCCTGCCGGCATCCTCGACAAGGGCGGCAGCCGTCCGCGTGGTGCAGAGCTCTCGTCGCGCCTCTTCACTGCGATGCACTGCGCTTCGGACGGCGCGGATGCCATCGAGGCGATGCCGGGACGTCGGCGCCGTCGGTACGAGCGTGGCGGCGTCACCGAGAACACGTCGCCGACGGGACGCCCAGATCGCAAACAAACTCGACTATCGGCCTCTCGTCGGCATCACGCCCGAGACGGCCGCCCCTTCCGGACGCGTGCATCGTGTCGTGCCGGAGGGAAATTGCTGTCCACCAGCGGTCGATGACGAGACGCTGTCCGACCCAGGTCGGGCCCTGCGTCACGAAACAGGGACGGCAACGACACAAACTTCGGCGAGGAGTTGACCCCCTTCATGTCTCCTCCCAATACTGTTGTTCAGCAATGCTTTTCAAGTGCAGACAGGAGCGGAGGTCACTCGGAGTCTCGGGGTACGAAGATCGGGAATCGCTCGCCTGGCTGCGTGGACCGGAACCGCACCCGTACCGGCCGCTCGGTGGGCACCGGAACGTCGCCGTCGATCCACGAATAGACCCAGGGGCCCTCGTCGAGTGCGACGATGGCGATGATCGACGGGCAGGGCGCGCCGCACACCGGGTCGGGGGTGCGATCGACGACCCGGCACGAGACGATCACTCCCGCGCCGGCCGAGGAGATGGGTTCGAGAGTGCGGGCGCCGCACGAGGGACAGCGCCCGGTCAGGGGTGCGAGCACCGCGGCGCAGCCCTGGCACTTCCAGATGACGAGTTTGCCGAATCGGGTGGTCTCGCGTCCGCGACGGGCGAGACCGGTGCTCACGACGCCACCTCGGTGGGGAGCCGGTCCAAGGCGGTGCGCATCGTGTGCCCGAAACACTCCGGGTCGGTGATCGGCCACCCGTGTCCGCCCGCGACGGTGAACACCGGCGGTCCCCCCAGGCCCGCGCGGAGCGATTCGACGCTCGCCCACGGGACCAGGCGGTCGCCCCGGCTCCACACCAGCGCTACCGGTAGACGTCGTTGCGCGAGCCGGTGCAGCTCAGCGGTCAGGTCCCCACCCCGGGCGGTGGGGTCCGTGCTCCCCACGCTTCCCGGATCACCGACGTAGTGGCGACTGGTAGTGGTGGGACGAGTCCGTGTGGTCGAGGCGAGCATCCGCAGCGACAGCGCGTCCCCCAGCGCCGCAGCGCCCCGCTCCCACAGGGGTCCGTCACCGAGCGGGGGCGTCGCACCATTGACGTCCGGCCACGCTCCTGCCCCGACGGAATTGACGAGAACCAGTCGCACTATCCGATCCGGCAGATCATGGGCGGCCCGGATCGCCAGCGCCCCGCCGAACGAGTGCCCGACCAAGGTCACCGGACCGAGTCCGGCAGCGCCGAGAAACCGTCCGAGCCAGGCGGCGCAGTCCGCCACGGTCCGCTTGTCGAGTGGACGGTCCGGCACTCCGGCAAACCCGGGGATCGCCGGGGCGTAGACCCGACAGCTCCGGGCCAGCTGGGCCAAGGCGTGACGGTAGATCCAGGGTGTCAATCCCCATCCGGGAACGAAGACCACCGGCGATCCCCGCCCGAGAACTCCGCACACCTCCGCCCGGTCGTCGACGCGAACAGTGGACCAGTGGATCGCTGTGTGGTGACCGTGGGCTCGGGTCACCGGAGATCGGTGTCGGTAGGGCATCGGATGGACCTTCGGTCGAGCTGGTGAGACATGTCACACCATGGCCCGCCTGTCGCGGCCAGGCGACGGCCGTAATACCTAGCGACATACCTATTTTTTCAGAGGAAGGAAACTGGTCGGTACGAAACGAAGGCCGACGGCCGCACCCCGACATACCTTTTCGCACCGCCCGATCGTCACTAGGGGCGGAGTCATCGGACTCCGTGTCCGCCAAAGTGACGATTGTCGCGACATGACCAACACCGAAAGCGATTATTTCACAGCACTATTCTGTGTCGATTGCAGTCATTCACGACAGTGGGGTGCAAAGTTCACCGTCGAATGCTGCAGAAGTTGCCGCTCACACATCCCTTCCGCGGCACAGGCCGGTGCATACCGATCGGTCCTTACAAAAGCTGGGAAGCGGGGTGTCCGGGACTGTCAGGTACTACCGGGCCGCCGACGCAACGCACCTGCGAGTTCCGCGACTTCCTCGAGACTGGGCGAGTACTCCGACCCGGAAAGAAGTTGTATGTGGTGATCAACGACTTCAGTGTGAGGCTCCGCGCTCCTTCGCGCTGGACGGACCTGTTCACCGAGGCCATGCGGACCACACGCCGCCATCGCTCCTACACGCTGGCGAAACCCCGCGCCGATCTGAAGACGAATTGTCCCGCCCCAACGATCCTGGACCGTTTGACATCCTCCCCGGCCTGAAGGCCGAGGATTCCCACCAGCGCCAGTGGCGCTCTCCTTAGTCGTGCGTCTGCTCGGTAACCCAAGCCGCGACCTGGGCCCGGGAGGTGAATCCGAGTTTGGCCAGGATGTGCTCCACATGGCCTTGTGCCGTGCGAGGGGAGATCACCAGGCGACGGGCGATGGCCTGATTCGTCAGGCCTTCGCCGATCAGGTCGGCGACTTGGCGTTCCCTCTTGGTCAGTCGCGCCGACGCCTCGGTGCCGGGCGGGGAGTCGACTGGCGGGTGCTCGCGCAAGGCGTAGGCGATGGCCGCGTCGAAGCCGAATTGCTCACCTTGGCGGTAGGCCGCGCTGAAGGCGTCGCCCCCGAGCTTCTGCCGGGTCTTGCGGGCACATTCTTCGTGGTAAGCAACCAGATGGGAGTGAATGATCGGGGAACTGCCGATCGCCTGCGCCAACCCGTCCGCAGCTCCCATCAGAACCGCAGCCCGACGTGCATCGCGTTGGTCGACGCTGATCCAGGCCAGCGCCTCGAGGGAGGCTGCAACGATGTGGGGACTACGCACCTGCCGGGACAGCTCCAGTGATTCCTCGAGAAACTGCGCCGAACGACTTGTATTACCCTGCTGCCACAGGATAATTCCCAAGGCCCACAGCGCATACGATCGATGCACCGTCTCGCCGTGCGTTGTCGTGATCGCGAGGACCCGCTCATGGCATTCGAGTGCCTCCTCTCTCAGGCCGGACAGCCCATAGGCCGTCCCGAGTGCCGTCAGCGCAGTCACCTCGAGCGTCCGATCGCCGCGTTCACTGAACTGTGCAAGTGCGGATTCGAGGTGAGAACGGGCATGTTCGAAATCACCGCTGAGGAGTCCGAGCCTTCCGTCGGCGAAGGAAACCAACGCGCGCACCAGGGGGTCGGTGGTCTGCGCGGCGAGCGTGCGCGCGTGCTCGACGAGTGTGGTCCCGGCGTGGAAGTCGCCCTGGACGTTGGCCATTACGCTGGCACAGTAGAGCGCCCTGGCCCGTTCGAGGATGGGTGGGCCGTCCTGGCGGGCGAGCAGTTGGTCGTACCAGCGCCGCCCCTCGTTGTAGAGGCTCTGAGAGCTCCAGAACGAGAACAGTGCGGCAGCGATGCGCAGTCCGGCGACGGGATCGTCCTTGACGCAGAAGTCCCGTGCCTCGCGAATGTTCGGTTGTTCCCGCTTCAGGCGGGCGATCCAGTCGAGCTGGCGGGCGCTGATCCACTCGGCCTCCGCGGCGCACGCCAACGCCTCGTACCAGTCCCGGTGCCGGCGACGCACGGTAATGTCCTCGCCGGACTGCTCGAGCTTCTCGACGCCGTAGTCGCGCAGCGTCTCGAGCATCCGGAACCGCACCACCGACCCGGCCTCCTCCCGGATCAGGATCGACTTGTCCACCAGGGCGGTCAGGGTGTCGAGCACCTCGCCCGCGGCCATATCTGCACCGCACACCTGCTCCGCGGCGTCGAGGTCGAAGCTGCCCGCGAACACCGCCACCCGACCCCACACCCGTTGCTCGACGGCGGTGCACAACTCGAAACTCCAGTCGATACACCACCGCAGCGTCTGTTGCCGCGTCGGCGCACCCCGGCTGCCGCGGGTGAGCAGGATGTAGCGGTCGGTGAGCCGCTCGAGGATCTGCTCGGGGGAGAGCGCCCGCAGCCGGGCCGCGGCCAGCTCGATCGGCAGGGGCAACCCGTCGAGCCGGTGGCAGATCCGTGCCACCGTCGCCGCGTTGTCCTCGGTGAGCGCGAAACCGGGCACGGCGGCCGCGGCGCGTTCGGTGAACATTTTCACCGCCTCGTATCGGGGCAACGTCCGCATCGAGGGCGGCTGCTGTGGATCCGGGACCGTCAGCGGGGGGACGGCGAGCACCGCCTCTCCGCCGAGGACCAGGGGTTCGCGGCTGGTGGCCAGGATCCGCAGCCGAGGACACGTTCGCAGCAGCAGGTCGGCGAGGTCGGCGACCGCGTCGATCAGGTGCTCGCAGTTGTCGAGCACCAC
The DNA here is from genome assembly GCF_002887785.1 of Rhodococcus sp. ENV425. Taxonomy (NCBI): domain Bacteria; kingdom Bacillati; phylum Actinomycetota; class Actinomycetes; order Mycobacteriales; family Nocardiaceae; genus Rhodococcus; species Rhodococcus sp. ENV425. Next base: position 10,150 of record NZ_PCZU01000050.1, on the reverse strand, counting down.
CAGCACCTGCCGCGGGGCGAGGAATTCGAGCAGCACCTCCTGCATCGGCCGCGCCGACTGGTCCCGCAGCCCCACTGCGGCGGCCACCGCGTCGAGCAGCGACGCGCGGTCGTGCAGCTCCCCGAGTTCGACCAGGCGCACCCCTTGGGCGTAGTCGCGCTGCACCGCCGCGGCGACGCGCATCGCCAGGCGGGTCTTGCCGACTCCGCCGATTCCGGTCAACGTCACCAGCCGGGAGCCGGTCAGGAGGTTCTTCGCCTCGGTGAGCTCGTGCCGGCGGCCGACGAAACTGGTCCGCTCCAAGGGCAGACTGCCGGTGGTGCCCGGTATGGCGGGTGCCGTGGTCCGGCGTCGGCCGCTCGGCACCGGCCCGGGGTCCCCGGCCTCCGAGTCGACCTCGGCCTCTGCGTCGGGTTCGGCGCGTAGGGCCATGTCGTCGACCGGGAGGTCGTGGTTGCGTTGCAGCTGCTGCAATTGGGTCCCGAAGGCGGCGGCGGTGGCCGGACGCCGACCGGGCTGGCGGGCCATCGCCCGGGCGATCGTGTCGGCCACGTCGTCGGGGATCCCGTGCTCGCGCAGATCCGGCACCGGTTGCGTGGTGATCCGCAGGAACTGCGCGACCACCTGCTCCCCGCTGCGGCGTTCGAACGCGGCGTGGCCGGTCAGCGCACTGAACACGGTGGCGCCCAGACCGTAGACGTCGGCGGCCGGACTCGGTGGATCCCCGGCCAGCACCTCCGGCGCGGTGTAGGCGGGCGATCCGGTGACGGCACCGGTGGCGGTCTCGAAACCCCCGGCGATGTGCGCGATGCCGAAGTCGGCCAGTTGCGGTTCGCCGTACTCGGTGAGCAGGATGTTCGCCGGTTTGACGTCGCGGTGCACGATGCCGAGCCGGTGCGCGGTCTCGAGCGCCCCGGCCATCTTCACCCCGAGCCGCAGGGCCTGATCCAGCGGCAGCGGCCCGTGCCGGTGGATTCGCGCGTCGAGGGAACCCTGCGGGTGGTACGGCATCACCAGGTAGGGCCGGCCGCTGGCGGTGGTGCCGACCTGCAGGATGGGGACGATGTTCGGGTGCCCGGTCAGCCGCCCCATCGCCCGCTGCTCCCGGAGGAACCGTGCCCGGTTCTCCTCGTCGAGGTCGACGGTGAGTACCTTCACCGCCACCGTGCGATCCAGGTCCGCCTGGGTGCAGCGGTAGACCACGCCGAACCCGCCGCGGCCGATCTCCCGGACCTCGTCGAACCCGGCGTCGGCCAACTCCGCGGCCGGGGCCGGCGGGTACCGCTGCGTATCGCGCGGATCCCGGTCACCCATCGGTACGAGCTACTCACTCCGTCGACTCGCTACTCCCGCGCACCGGTCCCGACGGCACAACCAGCGCACGTTCCTCCATGACCCCACCTCGTGAGGCGTGGCCTCAGGATATCGCCGTATGCGGTCGACGGATGCCTTCGACCGCTCCGGAACTGCAAGACGAGACCCAGCCCCGGTGCGACACCCGTGGTGATCAGTTTCGAGGCCACGGACCAAGTGGTGCAACTGCGGCAGGTCATCCGCTGGAGACCGCAGCCATCCACATGCCCCAGACTCGCGCCGCGGCCGTCGATGAAGCATCTCGGCGGCGGCGGTGACCTGGGCGACGGTGACCTCGAGATGCCGGCAGCCGGCGAGGACCTGCTCGAGCCCGCTCTGCTCGTCGGCGGTCAGGTCATCGGAGCGCAGCCTCGAAAACACGATCCGCCGGACCTTCGGCGCCGACCTTCCGAGCGGGGCGGCTCCGACCTTACGCCGTGGCCGTAGGTAGTCGCGGACGGTGGCGCAGCTCCGGCGATACTCCAATGTCCGACGTTCCTCGGAGACAGCAGAAGTGGAGACTTATCCGTAGTTGAGCCCACGCACGGAGACATCCGGCGAACTCGTCCCGCAGGCTGGGACGGCCGGCACGGCGATGACGAAGCGGAATCCACGGAGACAATCGGATCTTCCGGTAACCGGCGCCGGTGCGCCGAACCCGCCATTACCAATCGGCCACTCACATTCGTTGTTGCCGCGACATGGTGGGTGTCCATGTGGGTGCCGCTCCCCATAGACGCCGATCGCGCTCTAGCGCGGCTCACTTCTTCTTCGCGGCCGCCTTCGACGCCTTCTTGAACTCCCGGACCTCCTGCAGGGTCTGCGCGTCGACGACGTCGGCGATGGACCGCCGCGACCCGTCCTCGCCGTACTCCCCCGCGGCCTCCCGCCAGCCCTCCGGCCGCACCCCGATCTGCTTGCCCAGCAGAGCCAGGAAGATCCGGGCCTTCTGGTCGCCGTAGCCGGGCAGGGCCTTCAGGCGCTTCAGCACCTCCTTGCCGTCGGGGTCGCCGCTCGTCCACAGGGCCGCCGCGTCGCCGTCGTAGCGGTCCGTGACCTCGGCGCACAGCGCCTGGATCCGCTTGGCCATCGATCCGGGAAACCGGTGCACGGCCGGCGGCCGGGCGCAGATCGCGGCGAACTCGTCCGGATCGGCGTCGGCAATGCGGTGCACGTCCAGACCACCGAGGCGGTCGGCGAGCTTCTTCGGTCCCGCGAACGCGGTCTCCATCGGAACCTGCTGATCGAGGAGCATCCCGATGAGCAGGGCGAGCGGATCGGCGGCGAGCAACGCATCGGCGTCGGCATCGCCCACGAGGTTCAACGTCGGTGCCATGGCCACGATCATGGCATCCGCGGCGGGCATGGGCCGAGGAGGCACTCCGCTCCGGTCGGTCATGTGAGTCAGGCCGCAGCCCGGGGCGGAGGGCGTGTTCGGCGGCGTAACGCCGGGCCGACGAACTCCTCGACCTTCGTCGGCGTGCGCGGACCTGGTACCGCGGTCGGTGTCGGCGGTACGATTCGCCTCGTGACGTCCTCGCCCGGGACAATCGCTCAGGCGCTGCACGGATCGTCCGTGGACATGGTGACCCTGCAACGCCGATACGGTGCGCAGTTTGCAATGGTCCGGAAGGTTCTCGGCGTAGCGCCGAATGCCGCCGCGTATTTGGAGATCTGGCCGATCGGGATGCGCACGTACAACGTGCTCGTACCCAACTTCCTCAACCTGCCCTTCCTGCTGTTCGGTTTCGGACCCCCCAAGGCGACGGTCGGCCTCGCCATGTACACGGCCAGCCGCGCAGCGGGGTGCGCATACTGTGCATCACACTGCTGCGCGTTCGCGCTCCGGCGTGGGGCCGACGAGGGTGATCTTGTGCGGATCGTGGGCCGGGGGCCGGCGTCGGGTGGCTACAGCAGTGCCGAGCGGTCCGCGCTCGACGTCGCGGAGGGACTCGGACGCGTTCCCGGGTCGCTGACCCCGGCGCAGCGGGATGCACTGCGCGATTCCTTTTCTCCGGCGGACGCGGAGTGGTTGGTGCTCGCAGTCGCGGTGATGGGCTTCTTGAACAAATTCAATGACACTGTGGGCATTCCGCTCGAAGAGAGCATGCTGGCCCTCGCCGACGAGGTGATCGGTCCGACGGGCTGGACGGCCGGAAAACACCTGCCGATACCGGCAGCCACCGTAACGCCGACCAAGCCGCAACCGGACAGGTTTGTGGACCTGCTCGCCTTGTTGCCGGTCTTGCCGTCGGTGATCCGCGCCGACAAGCACTGGACGTCCGGTGTGCCACACAGTTGGCCGGCAGTCGGGATTCATCTCCGCCAGCGGACGGGCCACGACTTCCCGATCCTGGCGCACCTGTCACACGGCCGGGCGATTCGCGCACTCGCCGCCGTCCTCGGTGCCAACACCGACCCGAAGCAGAGCCGGCTCGGGTTGCGCGCGAAGCACCTGGCCGGTCTCGTGTACGCGAACGCAGTCGAGGACGAGGCGCTCGCGAAATCGGCGCGCAATCTGGCCGAATTTGCCGGCGCAACCACTTCACAGCTCGCCGGGAGCCGCGCCGGGCTCGACGTGCACACCGACACGGCCCTCGCCTACGCCGAGGCCGCATCGAGCAGCCCGGCACAGATCACCCCGGAGGTCGTCGCCGCTGCCACGAAGGAACTTGCGCCGCCGGAGATTATCGAACTGACGGTGTGGATTTCCGTGATGCAGCTCCTGCACCGGCTGCACGCCTTCTACGAGTGAGTTCTTCCACTTCCGCGCCGCGGCTCAACGCATGCTCTCGTGTTCGGCGTCGAGGTAGTCGAGCATCGGGGTCGGGGCGGGCAGCGTGCGGCGGCAGCCGGTGAGCCCGGCGACCGGCGGCCCGCCCGCCACGAGGTGCGTGCCGTCGCGCAACGGCCACCGCCGACGTCGTGCCACACGTTCCTCTACCTTGCTCGCCGGCGGTGAAACGGACGGGTTCGGATGCCGGCGACGACGTCACCCGCCCAGAGCGGACGCGACGAGGAATCCGAGGGCGGTGGATATTCCCACCCACCAGCCACCTTCCCGGTATGCCTCCGGCATCAGGGAATCGGCGAGGACCGCGATCGTCGCGCCACCGGCGAAGGCCTGGATGAGCGAGATCCCCGCGGGGGGCAGCGAGTCGGCATACGCCGTCGCGACGACCACCACGACCACCAGCAGCGCCGCCGTGATGCCCCAGATGAGCACGGCCTTCCGCCGGTCGAAGTTCGAGCGCATCGACGCGGCACCGGCGACCGCCTCGGGCACGTTACCGACGGCGATGGCGACCAGCAGTACCAACCCGCCGGCACCGGCACCGCCGAGCGTCACCCCGAGGGCGGCGTTCTCCGGGATCCCGTCGAGCAACGCCCCGAGCATCAGCGCCCACCCCAATGCAGCGGCGCCGAGCCGGCGCTCGATCAACCGGTCGGCGACGACGTACACCACGGCACCGAGCAGCAGCGCGCCGCCTGCGGACCACAGGCCCTGGTCCGCGAAGGCGGGCGCGAACAATTCGGTGGACACCGCGGAGACCATGGCTCCGGCACCGAACGCCATCAGGGCCGCAAGCAGCGGACGGGGCAGGTCGTACCGGAGCCCCATCAGGGCACCGGCGAACAGCGGCACCGCGGTACCCAGGCCGTACCAGAAAGCTGTCAGCACCGTGCCACTCTACGGCAGAACGTGGCGCCCGCCCGGCCGGCGCCGGGTGGGCGCGTCCGACACGAAAACCGTTGAACACCAACGGTTACGTACCATTTCGCCGGAAACCCGACTACGGCGCGTATTCTGCCCCATCAGGCCCTTCGCCGGGGCTCTTCGGTGTGGGTTCCGGTATGCGCATCATGCGGAACGAGTTGAACACCCCGATGAGACCGGCGAGGAGGGGAATGAGCAGTGCCACCTGTAGGGCGAGCGGTCGTGCGTCGGTGTTGATACGGATGATCTCGTCTTGAAACTCCGGGGGTTCGCCGGCGAGCAGCTGTTCGAGCTGGGTGTTGCTCATGACTTCGGCGTCGTCCTCGAGGACCTGCGCCACCTGCTGTTGCTCTGCCTGCGGGAGCACGGTGCTCGATTCCGCCATTGCGGTGAAGGTGAGGGACAGCGTTGCCAGCATGATGGCGCCGGCGAACGCCAGCCCGAACGACAACCCGAACGATCCTGCCGCAGAATTGACGCCGGCGGCTTCGCTGATCCGCTCCTCCTCGATCGGGGCGAGTGTGTAGTTGTTGAGTTGAGAGACCAACAACCCCAATCCCGATCCGGCAATCACCAGGGGGATCACGAGGCCCCAGCCGAACTCCGCCCGCGGCACGATCGGGATCAGCGCCACGATCCCGAGCGTGAGGAGAACGAATCCCCACCGGATGATGCCGCTCGGGCGGCGATCACTCGCCTTCTTCCCCGCGAGCAACGCCACTGCGAACATGCTGAGCGACAGCGGTGCGAGGGACAGGCCCGCCTGCAGCGCGTTGTACTCGAGCACCATCTGCAGGTAGATCGGCAGCGCGATCATCGTGCCGCCGAGCGCAATCTGCTGGAGCATCTGCCCGGAGATCCCCAGCTTGAAGATCTTGGAGCGGAACAGATCCGGGTCCAGCAGCGCCGGCTCGCCTCGACGTTTGCGCCGCACGAGCCAGTAGGCCAGCACAGCCAGCGCAATCGCACCGACCACCAGGAGCGCACCAACGGCTTCGCCGCCCTCCTGCCACACCAGGATTCCCAGCACGATCCCGCCCATGCCCAGAACGGAAAGTACCGCACCAATCAGGTCAACGCCCCGAGGTCCGGTGTACGGCACATCGTGGACGAGCCTGATACCGGACAGCACGACCCCGATGACGACGACCTCGAGCACAAACCCGACGCGCCACGACAGGTAGGTGGTGATGAAGCCTCCCAGCAGCGGTCCGACGGCAGCGGCAATCGCAGCCGCCGCCCCGACCAGCGCGTAGACCTTCTTCTGCGCCTCCCCCTCGAAATTGCCGTGGATGAGAGACTGCATGGCGGGCAACAGGAGTGACGCGCCGATCCCACCGAGTACGGCCCAGAAGACGACGATCACGGTCAGGCTCTGCGCGAACGCCATCGCCGACGCACCGACTGCGTAACCGAGCAGGCCGAGCACGTACGCACGCTTGCGTCCGATGAGATCACCGACCTTGCCACCGATCAGGATGAATGCCGCAGAAACCAACGCCTCGAGCGCGATCGCAGCCTGCACGCCGCTGACCGTCGTGCCGAGGTCGCGAACCACCGATGAGATCGAGACGTTCATCAGCGATGTGTCGACGACGAGCACGAACATCGCCATCGCCAGCAGTAGGGCGAGCAGGCGTTGCGGGCCCGCTGCCTTCTCGGAGGGATCGCTGGCCGTTGGTCTCTCGATCACCGGAGACCCATCGTCCCGGCAGTGGTGACGTTCCCCCGGCCGTCCGTTTCGGCACGGGAGTGTGTCGACCGGCCGATCGCTCGCCCGCGGATACCCGCGGCATCAGCCCGGGTGGGCGATCGGCGGCGGGCAGCCTCTGACATCACGGCCACCTCCTGGGTGTACGCCCGCCCATCTTCAGCTCCTCGGCCCGGCACGGGAGGGGATGGCCGGGAGCACGACGTCAATCCCGTGACACGAGTGTCTCACGTGCGAGGCGACCTATCCAGAGCGCACGAGCCGGCCATGCGACGGCGGTCTCCGGGGAAACACGCCCCATGGGCTCGCGCGGTTCCATCGGATCGATCTCCGCCGAGGCGCGTTCGGTGTCGTAAGCGGGCCGCGGCCGGTGCGGGGCGCACGCGGGTGGCATTGAACAGGTCACGGCGACTCCCCGGCGGCGACGCCCACCCGGTCCTGCCAGGTGGCCTGCGCGCCGGAGTCGCCCACCCGATACACCTGAACCGTCGCGCCGACCCCGACGAGGACCGCGACGAGGGCGGTGACCACGGTCAGGAGCCGCACTCGTGCGGCCGGCATCGACCCACGCGAATCCAGCACGTGCAGGGCCCCGACCAGCATCGCCGCGGCGAACAGCCCAGCGGCGACGAACGGCATGGTGTCACCGAGCTCGGTATGGGTGTGCAGCAGTGCGGTGCGGTCGACCTGATGCTCCAGCGACTCACCGGCCTCGGCGGTCAGCGGGGTCAGGACGAGCAGTGCGGTGGCCAGCGCCGCAGTGGGCCACACGAGCCGCACCCGGGCGGCGGGCCAGAGGGCCGAAAGGACGACTCCGACCGCCACGAGCGGCACCAACACTACGATGGCGTGCACGAACAGTATGTGCGCCGGGAGTCCGTTGATCTGGGACATGCTGCTCCTCGGGGAGAGGGATGACCGGACATCTACTACTTTCTCGATAGTAGTAAGCCGTCCTGAGAGGAGCCTGAAACCGATGGCGCGGCGCCTACGCGGCACCCTGGAGCAGGAGATCGTCGACGTCCTTGCCGGCGCGGAAGAGCCGCTCACCGTGGCAAGGGTGAACGAGTTGCTGCCAGGAGCACTCGCCCACACCACCGTGATGACGACGCTGGCCCGCATGCACGGCAAGGGAATTCTGGACCGGACGCCGTCCGGTCGTGGTTACGCGTATCGGCTCGCGGCACCGATCGAGACGCTCCCGGCTGCGCAGGCCGCCCGGGACATGCATCGGCTTCTCGACAAGTACGGCCGCCGCGCGGACGTGCTGGCCCGGTTCGTCGCGGAATTGACACCCGACGACGAGCGGATGCTGCTGAGGCTGCTCGGGCGCGAGGACGGCGAGCCGGACGAAGGGAGAGAGCCGTGATAATGCCTGCTGTCCTCGCTCCACTCGCGGTGGGAGCAGCGCTCGGTATCGGAGCCGAGCGCATCGCGGTACAGGCCCGGCCGGCGACAACGGTCCGGCTCCTACCTGTTCTCTCCGCTCTGTGCGCCCTGACATTGCTCTCGTCGGCGACTGCCGTGGCCCTCACGCTCATCCACCACCGGCCCGGCACGACATCCGTCGCAGTCGCGGCGATCCTCCTCACCGCCGCTCTGTGTGCCACAGCCGGAGGCCTGCGGCACCTCTGGCACGTCCGGCAGAACCTTTGCGCAGCAACTCGATTCTGCCGAAGCCTCCCCCGGACGGAGAGCTACCTCCTCGCCCGGAGCCCGGTCGCCGACGCCTACTCCGTCCCCGGGCGAGGGGGCGGGATCGTCGTGACGACCGCCATGAAGTCGGCTCTCACCGAGGACGAACTGACCGTATTGCTCGCACACGAGCACGCCCACCTGCGGCACCATCATTCCCGGTGGATACAGATCGCCGAGACGTCGGCCGCACTCCACCCGCTGCTGCGGCCGGTTCCCGACGTCGTTCGCCGGGCCGCGGAGCGGTGGGCCGACGAGGAAGCCGCCGCCGGTGGCCGTCGCGCGGCCGCCCAGGCCGTCGCCGCCGCAGCCGTCGCGAGAAGCCGCTCCCTCGAGGCTCATTCGTCGACCACGCTCTCGGTGGCGGGCGGTGACGTCGTCGAACGCGTACACGCGCTGGTCGATCCGCCTCGGCTTCCGTGGGCTCGCACGGTCGCCGCGACGCTGATCGTGGCGATCGCGCTGGTGTCGTTCTCGGCTCTGCGGACAACGGACATCGTCCAGGACGTGCTTCTTCCGGAACACGAGACGCCCCACCTCGTCCTGCAGCGGTGAAGCCGAGCGGACGACGCCGGCCGCCCGCCTCACCGCCTTGTGGACTCACCGCCCTGGGGATTCCGCCTGCACGTCGAACCGCTCGTGATACCGCTGCTCCGCCTCCCGTAGCACCCTGGGACTGAGCCGCGCGTGCGGCTGGATGTCGATCACCAACGGTTCCTGGTCGGGTCCGCGGCCGACCATCGTCCCCTTGAGCAGCCAGAGGAAGCATCCGTCGGGCGTATGCCGCGTGGCGTACCGGTGGACCCGCCGTGCCACCCAGTCCTCGACGGGCCGACGCCACCACGGCTCCGGCGCGACCGGCACGACAGACCAACCAGGCAGGGTGACATTGCCTTCGACATCCCGCGTGGGGCCGTCCGCGGCGTCCGCGGCCGGTCCCGGTGAACAGCGCAGATAGATGAGCGGATCCCCCGCGACGAGAGCGGCGAGCTGATCGAGGCTCGCGATGACCTGCATGTCGTCGGGATCCGGATACATCTCCTCACGTGGCGCCATCGAGGTCCTCGGTTCGTCAGGCGACCGCAGGATTCGTCGGCGAGGAGCCGGCGATCTGCGCGAGAAATTCGTGCCGGCACTTCGCGCGTTCCGAGTCCTGCGACCTAGCGATGGTGGCTCCCTCCGTCGACGGTCCTTCACGGACGCCGTCCGGATACCCGGTACCCGGCGCGCTACTCCCGGTCCGCGGTCGACAGGGGCTCCCCCGACCAGTGCGCCTGGGGTGGGATCCGGTGACGCGAACGCCGACTCGAGCGCCTCGGCGATCCTTCGGTCCCCGATCTCCGGTTGGGATGGTCTCCGTGATCGAGCAGCGGTGGGATCCACGCCACCGGCGGAACCCTTGAAGGGTGCGGGCGGGCACAGAACGCAGGCCGGACGCACCATGTGCGCGCGTATCGTTCGCCTATGGCACTGCACGGTGACGAATCCGAGTACACCCGCGTTCTCGAGGACGTTCAGGCCCTCGTCGCACACGCGATCGGTGCCGGGAACTCGGCCGACAGCGTCCGGGAGTTCTGGCACGAGCAGATCGACCGCTACGTCGAGGACGCGGCGACCGGCTGAATGTCACACGCGTTCGATGTGGGCGGTTTCAGGCGGCCGATGCGACAAGC